>JAZKYW010000159.1:0-5112 GCA_045612325.1 Candidatus Limiplasma sp.
GCATAGCGGTCCCCCTGCATGCGTTTGCGTCTCCATTCGTATTCTGTCAGCATCAGGCGCCGCCTCATTTCTGTGAAAATTCGCTCAAAAGCTATTTTGGACGCTTCTCTGATGCTTATACCTGAATTTTCCAAAAAACAATTTCATATTTTGTCAATATCCCTTGCTAATTGTTTACAATTGTGTTACAATTAGTAGCGTAACCACTACTATAAGCCATACGGAGGATGTTTTATGAGTGCGCATCGGGATTCCACTTATCTTGGTCAGGCTTCCAACCCAAATCGGTATACCTTGCAATGGATCAACGAATTGCTGTGGGAGCTTGGGATCCCGCTGAATGTACACGGATATCATTATCTGGTGGATGCCGTTGTTCTAACCCTATCTGACCCTCAGATGGCTACCAGACTCACCCATCACCTCTATCCTACCGTTGCGCAGCATTATCAGACCTCTGCTTCCTGTGTAGAACGTTCCATCCGCCACGCCATTGAGCTTGCATGGACACGCGGAAACCTTGCTCAAAACAGCGATCTCTTTGGCAGAAGCATCAACCTTGCCTACGAAAAGCCCACCAACGGCGAAATGATCTCTCTGCTTACCGAAAAGATCCGTGCAAAAATCTATGCAAGCGACCACAGCCAGCATTAAAAAAAGCCCGCGCATGCATCAGCACGCGGGGTCTTTTTGGGTGATTTATTCAGCCTCGTTCCACTTGACGTCAAGGCCAACTTCGAACATACGCTTCCAGGGCATCCAGGTATCGGTGATCGCAACATGTTTTGCAATGCTGGGCATGTACTCTTTCACAAAGCCTTCCAGCTCGCCCTTGACAAGGCCGCTTACCAGACCGCGCTGTTCGCCCGCATTGAAGTAATCAAAGCCGTACTGCGGCAGAATCTCCTTGTTCATCTTACCGCGGATTTTACCGCAGTAGCCCATATCCTCCACATAGCGCAGGGCAAGGAAATCCTTATGCTCGGGCGTAATGCCATCCAGCAGAGCGTGTACGCCCTCGGCAATGGCCGTGCCCATGGTGTTGGCGGATGTATTCCAGCCGGCATAGCCGTGCAGCTTATCCATCATGCCGCTCTGGTCAAGCATGGCAAGCAGTTCAAGGTCGCCGCCGTTGGCGTAGGCATTATCGCACAGAGTAACGATTTTGCCTTCATCCAGACAATCCTGCATAAAGAGGATAAACTCGACCAGCGTACGCTCTACGGCGTAATTGGGGTCGGTCACGGGCTGTGCGGCTGCTTCACGCATGGTAGAGCCGGGACAGCTGACGGGCATGACAAAATCCGCTTCGCTCAGGCTGGTGGCAATGCGGCAGCCCGCAGCGGTCAGCTGATACTTGATGCTCTCGCCCAAAGGACGGTCCTCATACAGCGGGATGACCGAAGGCGCGGTGCTGGCGGCATACTTGACATACACCTTGGGACGCTTGCCCGCAAAATGCAGCACCATGCGGCTGGTAAGCGTGAGGCCCAGCTCATCCGCACCAGGGTAGACCAGAACGCGCGCGCCCAGACGCAGGTCGGCGATCTGCTTGCGCACTACATGCTGGTCAAGGGCGGTAAAGCCGAAGGGCGCGGAGTCATCCTGCGGGATGATAAGGAAATCGATCACTTCGTCGCGCAGCAGTTCCAGCGCCTTGAGGTTGAACTGCAGGTTGAAAGCGCGGCGGTTGAGGAAATCATCCAGATGCTCCTGAGGCACCTTTTCATACAGCGGCTCCAGTTCCTTCTCCTCGCACAGGCCCAGAGAAGCGCGGTGACGGATATTGCCGATCTGATGGATTTCAGCGCCGAAGTTCTCGTAGTAATCGGGTTCTTCATCGCTGCTGGAATAACGCGGGCAGCGCATGATGCACTGGAAGGCGTAAATCAGCAATTTATCGTTGGCTTTCTTCAGTTCAGCGATCAGCGCCATGCGGTTTGCCACTTCTTCCGCAGGCAGATAATGCAGACGGGAAGGAATCAGACCGCCATAGAGCAGCATGTCCATGCTCAGCACAAGGCCGTCGGCATCCGCACACTCACTGACCAGAAAGTCGCGGATATCCTCCCAGCAGGCGGGGGTTTTCTTAAAGCCCATCTTCGGGGGAATAACAATATTCAGCTTGTCGCTGCTAAAAAGCTTGGGTACAAAAAGCGCATTGCAGGGACGCTCATCCAACGGCAGATATACGATTTTTTTCATAGGCTACCTTCCTTTAACGTATTGGAACATGTAGTGATAAAGTTCGTCAGCAAGGTGTTATTTCCTGCCGAATGGGTAAAATAAGCCCCTGTCAGGATACGATTTCCACACCCAAAAGACCGCTCAGGCTGATGACCTGCGCCGCCGTCAGCTTGACGCCGCGCAAATCAAAAAGCGAGATATTCCAGCCATCAATGAGGCAGCTGCTCATATCAATGCCTGCAAGCGGCGTACGCATCCACTGCGCCTTGCAAAGGTCTGCATTTTCAAAACGTACCTTGGGCATGCGCACTTCGCTCCACAGGCTTTCGCGCAGACGGCAGCCCGAAAAAAGCACACGGTCAAGCTTGGTTTCTGAAAGCGAAAGATAATCCATCATGCAGCTGTCAAAAACTGTGTTCATCAAAACGCCGCGTACCATTTCCAAACCTGTCATTCGGCAGTTTTGAAAACGAACCCGCTGAAACGTTGCATTTGCAAGATGTACATTGCTCCACTCGCATTTGTCAAAAATACAATCCGCAAAACTGATTCGCTTGAAATCCAGTTCGCCAAAGGTGCAGCGTTCAAAAATGCAGTTGCTTACATCAAACGCCTGTCCTGCTGCAAACGAGAGCGTTTCATACTTAAAATGCCTGCCGCTCAAATCCTCGTTTTGTTCAATTGCGATTTCTGCAGACATTTCCAATCCAAAATCTTCCTGAAGTGTTTGCATAAGTGGCGCTTGAATCTTCCACTGGTTCGCCATTCTTTTCCCTCCATTCGGTATTTCTATTATACTCTGCCGACGTACAGAAGCAAGACAGAAACTCGATTGTCAAGCGGTTTGGAACATGCTATAATATGGATACTTGAACAAGTGCACAGGGAGGCAACGATATATGAAACGCAGGATCGGTATTTTGACCAGCGGCGGTGATTGTCCCGGTTTGAATGCAGCCATTCGCGGTGTTGCGCGCGCTGCTTATGAGATGTTTGATGCCGAGATCGTTGGCATTTCCAACGGTTATGCGGGTTTGATCGATAACGAATGGCAGGAGATGAAGAAGCGCGACTTCTCCGGCATTCTCACGCTTGGCGGTACCATTCTGGGCACCAGCCGCCGTCCTTTCCGCAACATGCGCGTAGTGGAAGATGACGGCGTGGACAAGGTTGCCGCCATGAAAAAAACCTATAAAAACCTGAAGCTGGATTGCCTTGTCACCCTTGGCGGTAACGGCACTCACAAAACCGCCAACCTACTCAGCGAAGAAGGTTTGAATGTGATTGGTCTGCCCAAAACCATTGATAACGATATTTTCGGCACCGATTTCACTTTCGGCTTTCACACTGCTGTTGATATCGCTACCGAGTGCATTGACCGTCTGCACACCACCGCCAGCAGCCACGGCCGCACCATGGTTGTTGAAATCATGGGCAATAAAGTCGGCTGGCTCACGCTGTATTCCGGCGTTGCAGGCGGCGCGGACGTTATCCTTCTGCCTGAGATCCCCTACGATATCAAGGAAGTCGCCAAGGCTGTCGGCGACCGTGCCAAGAGCAAGAAGGCTTTCAGCATCGTTGCCGTGGCGGAAGGCGCCATGAGCAAGGAAGAAGCCAAGATGAAGAAGAAGGAGCGCGCCGAATACCGCGCTGCTCTCCCCTATGACTGCATCAGCAAGCGCATCGCTGCCCAGCTGCAGGAGCTGGCAGGCGTTGAAGCGCGCGCTGTTGTACCGGGTCACATTCAGCGCGGCGGCAGCCCCAGCGCCTACGACCGCGTACTTTCCACCCAGTTTGGCGTGCATGCGGCAGAGCTGATCCGTGATGAGATTTACGGGGTGACCGTTGCTTTGGACGGCAACGAGATCATCCACAACAAGCTTGCCGATATCGCAGGCGTACCCAAGCCCGTGCCCAAGGATGACCATGTGCTGGTCACTGCACGCAACATGGGCATCAATCTTGGCGATTGATTCAGCTAACCAAACCGAGGAACTTTCCGTCGCGGAAAGTTCCTCGTATTTTTCTCTACTTTCCGTAGGTAGTCAAAAGGCGTTTATGCGTTTATGATGGTATGCAGGAGGTGCACACCCATGGACCAATACATCACAGGCACGACCATCCGCCAGCTGCGCGAGCAAAAGAATCTGACACAGGCAGAGTTGGCAGAGAAGCTGTTTATTTCCGATAAAACCGTATCCAAATGGGAAAACGGCAAAGGCTATCCTGATATTTCTCTGCTGGAGCCGCTTGCAAAGGTTTTTGAAGTATCCGTCACCGAGCTGCTGTCGGGCAAAACGGTCAGCAATGTCAACGTATCTGCCAATATGCTTCGCTCCAAATTCTATGTCTGTCCCGTGTGCGGAAATGTCATCCACACCATGGGCGAGGCGGTCATCCATTGCCATGGCGTGCAGCTGACTCCCGCGCAGGCGGAATTGACGGATGAAGAACACATGATTTTCATCGAGGGCGTGGAGGATGAATACTTCGTTCGCATCGACCACGAAATGACCAAAACGCATTATATCTCCTTTATTGCTGCCCTCTCCCCCGACAAGCTGCAGCTGATCAAGCTTTATCCCGAAGGCAACGCGGAAGCCCGTGTCAAAACAAGCGGCGTTTCCCGCATTTACTACTACTGCAACCGCGACGGTTTGTACTACACCACCGTTCACCGCAAAATCGACGGGCGCAAAGCATCCTACGATGATTATGCAGAGCGAAAAGCCCTTGAAGACACTGCCAAAAAGATTTTGGGATAAAAAAGAAAAGCCCTCTTTTTGAAGTGACCCCAAAAAGTTAGACAAAAGAATAAGTTAAGCGGCCTCGAGGGCTTGTTGTCTGTGAATAGCAGGCGGCAAGCCCTTCAGTTTTGCTTTGATGCGCCGGTTGTTGTAGTAATCCAAATAGGCAATCAGTTCT
>JAZKYW010000160.1:0-11020 GCA_045612325.1 Candidatus Limiplasma sp.
AGCAATGCTTTGCCTGCGAGAGTTAGACTGTTCCAAAAGAAAAGGCTCGCACCAAATACGATTGCCAAAACCGCAGTTAGTATTTCAAGATTATAATTTATAATCAGCTTTTTCATTGCTACTCCCTCCGTCAAATTCAAGTTTGTCGTTGCTTTCTTACCCAAATCAAAATGTCTGCAGTTTGCAGAAAAAAATTACAGCTTATACTTCATCGACCAAAACGCGCACACGATGAGTCCGCCGCCGATGAGCGTCATATCCACCCACCACGGCAGACCAAACAGCCATGCAGCGCAGGTATACAGGACAGCGGCGGCTGCAAAGGTACCAAAGAGGCGGAAGTGGCAGAGTGCGAAGGCTTTGCGGCGTTCGCTGCCTGCTTTTTCGGCATCCTCAAAGGTAATGCCGTTGTACCAGTACACGTACTCCGTACGCCAAATGGCGTAGGTGAGCGCTGCTATGCCGATGGCGGTGAGGCACATGATGAGGCGGGTGCAGCTGTCCGCATCGAGGTCGGGCAGCGCAAAGGGCAGCGCCATAATGAGCACAACGTACGCAAGTACTCCGACGATGAAGCCCTTGTAGGTTTTGCGGTACAATTCGGATGCCTCCTCAGAAGGTCTCGTCCAGGCGGTATTCGCCCACAAAACGGTGCTTGAGGCATGCGGTGGGGTCCTCCTGACCGAGCGCCCACATCATTTTGCACACGGCGGCTTCGGTGGTCATGTCGTGACCGTTGAGGATGTAATCCTTCATCAGGCCGCGGCCTACTTCATACACGTTGAGGTTGGCGCGCTCGTAGAGGCACTGGCTCACTACCAGCACGCGGATGCCGCTTTCGCCAAGCTCTTCCATGGCGCGTACAAGGTTGCGGCGGATGTAGTGCAATCCGCCCAGACCGAAGGCCTCGATGACAAGGCCGCGGTAGCCCGCATCCTTTACAAAGCGCAGCACATCGGGAGAGGTGCCGGGCACGAGTTTGAGCAAAAATACGTGGGGGTCGATGCTGTCGCGCAGGCGGTAGCTTTCATCCAAGGGGGTGATGACCTGCGGACGCTCAAACTGTACGCCGTCCACATCAAAGCGGCCTGCGGCGCGCGCGTTGACGCTGGAGAAGGCGTCCATGCTGGAGGTGTGGGTCTTGACGCAGCGTACGCCCGAAATGACCTTGTCATGGAAGCACACATATACGCCCGGAACGCCTGCCATGGCGGCGGTGAAGGCGCGCAGCAGGTTGAGGCGCGCATCCGTCAGGGGGTGGGAAAGGGGCAGCTGCGAGCCAGTGAGAATGACGGGCTTGCCCACGCCGCACAGCATAAAGCTGAGAGCAGCGGCGGTGTAGGCCATGGTGTCGGTGCCGTGGGTGACCACAACGCCGTCACAGGTTTTGAGCGCATCGTCAATGGCACGCGCCAGCACGCTCCATTCTTCGGGCTGCATGTTGCTGGAGTCCATCTGGAAGATATCGCGGGCTTCCACTTCACAGGGCAGAGAAGGGCCGAGGATATCCAGCAGATCCTGCGCGTGCAGGGTGGGGGCAAGGCCGTTTTCGGTAGGCGTGCAGGCAATGGTGCCGCCTGTTGCCAAAAGCATCAGTTTCATTGGTATCCTCCCATCACCATACGGGCGGCGTCCACAGGACGATGCGGCCCTCGCGGCGTGTGGCGTTCATATCGATGAGGCGCTGGTTTTTGCTGCCGCAGAAATCCAGCTCCAGAGAGCGCTGGGCAAGAATGAAGGGACCGTCCACCAGCACGTCGGTCTCATCAAGCAGGCGCTGAAGCGTGGGGTTGGTTTGGGCGCGCTCGGTCAGCTTTTCAAGCGTGGAGCCGGTGTACGTCCACACGTTGAGGCCCTTTTGATGGGCGCGGCGGGCAAGCTCAGCACAGGGTTCGGCCTGCTCGGCGGGCTCGCCGCCCGAGAGGGTGATGCCGCTCAGGAGCGGGTTGTTGCTGAACTTCTTTTCCACATCGTCAAGCGTCCACACGGTGCCGCCTTCAAAAGGCTGGCTTTCGGGATTGTGGCAGCCCTCGCAGTGGTAGGGACAGCCCTGTACAAAAATAGCGGTGCGGAATCCGGGCCCGTCCACGATGGAATCGGTCACAAGGCCGTAGAGGCGGATGGTATCAGACATGGTGTTCCTCTTTTCGTTGAAAATGGGGGCTGGCTTTACAGGGCGGCTTCATCCTGTTGGGGGATGGGGGAGGCAAGGCCTTCCTCGGCAAGCCAGCGCTCAAGCTCGTATTCGATGATGTTGGCTGCGGTGATGCAGCCTTTTTCCATGCACAGGCGTTCGCCCAGCTCATGCGCCGCAACGCGGTACTTTTTGGTGGATGTCAAATCGTCCAGCGCTTTGCTCAGGCGCGAAACGGTCAGCTTGTCACGGGGGATGGGCTTGGGGCCAACGCCAAGATCATGCACGCGCGCGCCCCAGAAAGGCTGGTCGCCGCCGAAGGGCACGACCAGGGTGGGACAGCCAGCCTGAATGCCCGCAGCGGTAGTGCCTGCGCCGCCGTGATGCACCACGCCCGCCACATGGCGGAAAAGCCAGTCGTGGGGCACAAAATCGGCAACGAAAATGTTGGGGTCTTCGGGCAATTCCGTAACGCCCCAGCCCTTGGCGATGACGGCACGCACGCCGCTTTCACGGATGGCCTGTACAACGATTTCGAGCGTTTCGCCCATATCGCCGCTGACCATGGAGCCGAAACCCACGTAAATGGGCTTGTCGCCGTTTTGCAAAAAGGCGAGCAGCTCGGGCGAGGGCGTGAAGTTCACATCGCGTTCATCGCGCCAGAAGCCCGTCATGTGGATGTTCTCCTCCCACTCGGAAGGGCGGGGCATCACAAGGGGGCTGATGGCATACAAAACTGGAATCTGATGCCCGTTGAGCTCGTATTTGGGCGCCCTTTCCAGCTTGCGGGGAGCCATGCCGTGCTTTTCGCGCCAATCGTGCAGATAGTATTTTTCCATCACACTGACGATGAAATAGCCAAGCTCGTAGCTGGCAAGATTCCATACCTTGCCGATGTGCTGCCCGGGCGCGGCGGTGATGGGCGCTTCGGCATTCTTGTCCATCACATAATAATGCGTCTGGATAAAGGGGATGCGGCGAACTTCGGCAAGGGATTGAAGCACCTGCCCCAGATAGGTGCCGATAATGGCTTCGGCATCCTCGCAGGCTGCTTCAAGGTCTTCGAGGAAGGGGTCCATGAAATCCACCAGCGTGTCGCGTACCTGTTTGAGAAACGTGACGCCTGAGGAACCGTTCAACAGCGCGGCCATTAAAGCCTTCACATCGCCTGTGAGGCCCTTGAAAAGAAGACCCTCGCTGAGTACGGCGTTTTCAAAATCCTGGAAAGCGCAAATCGTGACCTGATGACCGCGGGCTTTAAGCTCACGGCCCAGAATGATGTAAGGGCGTACATCGCCCGTCGAACCGATGCTGATCATGGTGATGCGCATACGGGCAAAGCCTCCTTGTGATAAAAGAAAAAGGCAAATGAAAGAGACGATATAAAGTATACCGCTTTGTACATGAAAATGCAACGAAGGTTGCATTAGGAGAAGGTGATAACAGGCGTCTGAAATGTAACAAACGGTGTGCGGCGCGCGGACCTTTCGGGCAGATGGGATGAAGAAGCCCGAAAACGGCGCAAACCAAGTGCTGCTTAGGCAAAACGCCAAAAAAAGAGAAAAATAGCTGAAAAAATTTTGGGAAAACTGGTTTACAAGTATGCCAGATGTGTGCTATAATGTACAGGTTGGAGTATGCCGTGGAGCCATGGGCGGCTGCGTATATCCGGGTTGCGGATGTGCGACCATGGGCCGGGCAACACGCTTCAACAACGCTAACAAAGCATAGTCCCCAGAGGCTGTGCGGGGGTCTGGACTGCGCTCTGCCCACTCTACGCGGACGCTATCAACTACAAGGACCCCTCGGCTCAAGAGAGCACATCACATGGAGGTGTACCACACATGGCACGTATTGCGGGCGTTGACCTGCCCAGAGAAAAGCGTGTGGAAATCGGCCTGACCTATGTCTTCGGCATCGGCCCTGCCATTTCCAAGGAAATCCTTGCCGCGACCGAGATCAATCCCGATACCCGCGTTAAGGATCTTACCGAGAACGAAGTTTCCAAGCTCCGTGACTACATCGAGCACAACGTAAAGGTCGAAGGTGACCTGCGTCGCGAAGTCAGCCTGAACATCAAGCGTCTGGTTGAAATCGGCTGCTACCGTGGCGTTCGCCATCGTCGCAACCTGCCCGTTCGCGGTCAGAACACCAAGAACAATGCTCGTACCCGCAAGGGTCCCAAGCGCACCATCGCCGGCAAGAAGAAGGCTGGCAAGTAATCACCTGAACGATTGCTTAAGTAGCATGGAGGGATAAGAACAATGGCACCTAAGCAGAAGCTTAAGAAAGTAACGCGCAAGCGTCGTGAGAAGAAGCTGGTCGAGCGCGGCGCCGCTCACATCCGTTCTTCTTTTAACAACACCATCGTCACCCTGACCGATATCAACGGCAACGCCCTGTCCTGGGCCAGCGCCGGCGGCCTGGGCTTCCGCGGAAGCAAGAAGTCCACTCCCTTCGCCGCCCAGATGGCTGCTGAGACTGCCGCCAAGGCCGCTATGGAGTTCGGTCTGAAGACCGTAGAAGTGTACGTCAAGGGCCCCGGTTCCGGACGTGAAGCTGCCATCCGCAGCCTGCAGGCCGCCGGTCTGGAAGTCAACATGATCAAGGACGTCACCCCCATTCCCCACAACGGCTGCCGTCCGCCTAAGCGCCGTCGCGTGTAAGGTATCATTAAGGAGGACAATAGACAATGGCTACTAGCAAACAGCCGGTTTCCAAGAAGTGCAGGAGCTTTGAAGTTTCTCCTGCCGTCATGGGATACAGCAATAAGAAGTCTACCCGTCAGCCCGGCGGCAACCGCCGTCGCAAGGTGTCCGAGTACGGCGCCCAGCTGAAGGAAAAGCAGAAGGTCAAGTTCATCTACGGCGTTCTGGAAAAGCAGTTCGCCAAGTACTTTGAGAAGGCTGCCCACATGAAGGGCATCACCGGCGAAAACATGCTGCAGCTGCTGGAGCTGCGCCTGGACAGCGTTATCTACCGTCTGGGCCTGGCCAAGACCCGCCGCATGGCTCGCCAGGTTGTCAACCATGGCCACATTCTGGTTAACGGCCACAAGGTCAACATCCCCTCTTACAGCGTTAAGAAGGGCGACGTGATCACCGTCCGCAGCCAGAGCAGCCAGCTGGAAATGTTCAAGGCTCTGCGCGAGGGCACCACTGTGGTAACTCCCAAGTGGCTGACCTTTGACGCTGCTAACCTGACCGGTACCGTTGCCGAACTGCCCCAGCGCAGCGACATCGACTTTGAGGTCCAGGAGAACATGATCGTCGAGTTCTACTCTCGTTAATGAGTTGAACTTCCTCCCTCAGACAAGTATCAAACAGGAGGATACATCGAATGATCGAAATCGAAAAAGCGCGCATCGACTGTGTGGAGCTGAGCCAGGACGGTTCCTATGGCAAGTTTGTCATCGAGCCCCTGGAGCGCGGCTTTGGCAATACGCTGGGCAACGCCCTGCGCCGTGTGCTGCTTAGCAGCCTGCCCGGTGTAGCCGTCACCAGCATCAAGATCGAAGGCATCCAGCATGAGTTTTCCACCATCCCCGGCGTTACCGAGGATGTGAGCGAGATCATCCTGAACCTGAAGACCCTGAGCGCCAAGCTCTACTCTGAGCAGGCGAAGACCGTGATGATCGATATCAAGGGCCCCGCCGAAGTGTGTGCCAAGGATATCGCCGCGGATGACGAGCTCGAGTTCGTCGATCCCGACATGCATATCTGCACCCTCAACGAGGATGCCCATCTGCAAATGACGCTGACCATCGACAAGGGCCGCGGCTATGTGAGCGCGGATAAGAACAAGTATCCGAATATGCCCATCGGCGTGATCCCGATCGACTCCATCTTCACCCCCATCAAGAAGGTCAACTACACCGTGACCGATACCCGCGTGGGCCAGATCACGGACTATGACAAGCTGACCCTCGAAGTGTGGACCGATGGCAGCGTACAGCCTGACGAGGCCATCAGCCTCGCTGCTAAGATCCTCACCGAGCATCTCACTCTGTTCGTAAGCCTGACCGACGCGGTGACCACCATCTCCTTCACCGATCAGGAAGACGACAGCAAGGGCAAGGTGCTCGACATGACCATCGAGGAACTGGACCTGAGCGTTCGCGCCTACAACTGCTTGAAGCGCGCGGGCATCAATACGGTTGCCGAGCTGGTACAGCGTAACCAGGAGGACATGATGAAGGTGCGCAACCTGGGCCGCAAGTCCCTGGAAGAAGTAGAGCAGAAGCTCGAAGCCCTCAATCTGTCCCTTCGTCCCAGCGACGAATAATTTAGCCGATCCGCATAAGGAGGAAATATACCATGGCACAGCGTAAATTGGGCCGTACCGCCGATCAGCGCAAGGCTCTCCTGCGCAATCAGGTGACCAATCTGCTCTGGTATGGCCGTATTGAGACCACCGAAGCCCGCGCCAAGGAAGTGCGCCGCGTGGCTGAGCGTCTCATCACCCTGGCTGTCAACGAGTACGACAAGACTGTTGAAGTGACCAAGGAAACCCACAACGACAAGGGTCAGCTGATGACCATCAATGTTGTGAACGACGCCCCCAGCAAGCTGCATGCCCGCCGCATGATCATGAGCTACCTGTATGAGCTCAAGGACGTGCAGCAGGCCGGCGAGGACAAGGCCGAGTGGAAGGAGCGCACCAAGGACGTGAAGTATCCCGTCGTTGAGAAGCTCTTCCGTGAGTATGGCCCCAAGTTCCGCGCTCGCAACGAAGAAAAGAAGTGCGCCGGTGGCTACACCCGCATCTACAAGCTCGGACCCCGTCGCGGCGATGCTGCCGAGATGTGCGTGATCGAGGTTCTGTAAGCAGGGCTTTGCCCTGCACCCATTACTGCGCTGCGCGCAGGGCTGCTGGGCACAGTAGTTTTCGTTAAGCACAATTCGCCGAGGTACTGAAAGGTACCTCGGCTTTTTTGTATCCTTCTTTGCTTGCGAAAAAATGCCATATCTGTTATCATGCTTTTGCAGCCGCAGGGCATACTATGCCTGAGGTGTGCAAAATGGATGACCGAAAAAAGAACGATCTGCTGATACGCCAAATAGACCGCTGGATCGAAAAACTGGAAATGCTTCGGCTGGATGAATATCTGCGCTATGTAGACGACCGAAAGCGCATGTTCTGGTCCAATTTCTGGGGCGGTGTGGCAAGAGGTGTGGGAATGGCTGTGGGCTTTACCATCCTCGGTGCGCTGCTGGTTTTGCTTTTGCAGGACCTGGCACGCAGAAACCTGCCATTGATTGGCGATGCGCTGGCACAAATCGTGCGTGTGGTGCAGCGGCAGATGGAATAGGGGAACGATATGCTGTTTTGGCTGGTCTCGCTGGGGGCATTCCTGCTGGATGTCATCAGCAAACTGCTTGCAGATGCCCTGCTGCAGGGGCAGACCGTTTCGCTTGGCTGGCTTGCGCAGTTTCAGCTTGCGCACAACACGGGCATGGCGCTAGGCATCCTTGCCAAAGTGCCGGCGGCAGGCATTCTGCTGCCGCTGGTCGCCATCCTTTGCGGCTGGCTCATGATGCGGCGCTACCGCATCACCCGCTTCACCGCCATCGCCTGCGGCATGGTGATGGGCGGTTTTGCAGGCAACTTTATCGAGCGTATTCTTCACGGCTATGTGCTGGATATGATTTATTTTCCGTGGCTGCCGTTTTTTGTGTGCAATGTTGCGGATATCTTCATCTGCTTCGGCGTGGCGCTGCTGGCTTACAGCCTGCTTCTGCGTCCGCAGGACTGGCAGGAAAAAGGCGAGGTAACGAAAGATGCCCATGATTGAATATCAGGTGGAAAACTCCGCACGTCTGGATGTGCTGTGCGCCGAAGCCGCGCAGGCAAGCCGCTCTCAGGCCTCCAAATGGATCGAAAACGGCCTGTGTACCGTCAACGGCACCGTGCAGGCAAAGCCTTCCTTCAAAGCGCCCGCAGGTGCGAAGCTTTCCCTGACCATTCCCGAAGCGGTGGAATCCACCGTCGAAAAAGAGGATATCCCGCTGGAGATCCTCTATGAGGATGAGGACGTTGCCGTTGTTGTCAAGCCCTGCGGCATGGTCGTCCATCCTGCCGCCGGCAATGAAAGCGGCACCCTGGTCAACGCGCTTCTTTTTGCGATGGATGACCTGAGCGGCATCGGCGGCGTCAAGCGCCCCGGCATTGTGCATCGCCTTGACAAAGACACCAGCGGCCTGCTCATGGTAGCCAAAAACGATGCGGCGCACCAGAATCTCTCCGACCAGCTGCGCGAGCGCACCATGGAAAAGCACTACCTCGCCGTAGTGGATGGATGCATGCGCGAAGAAAGCGGTTTTGTGGACAAGCCCATTGCCCGAAGCAAAAAGGACCGCAAAAAGATGGCCATCGACCCCGAGGGCCGTGAGTCCTACACCGAGTGGAAACTCATCGAAAACCTTAAAAACGCCGCCCTCCTGGACGTACACATTCTGACGGGCCGCACCCATCAGATTCGCGTGCACATGCAGAGCCTGCATCACCCCGTTGCTGGCGACCCCATCTACGGCGCAAAAAACGGTGTGAAAGTGCCGCGACTCATGCTGCACGCCCACACCCTCGCTTTCGACCATCCCCGCACAGGCGAGCGTCTCTTCTTCAAAGCCGACCCGCCCGAAGCGTTTGAGAAGGCGCTGAAGAAGCTGCGGTGAGGCAGGGGCGCTGCTCCTGCACCCCGCCTAAGGGCTTTGCCCTTAGGGATCCCACCAACAATGTTCATCCCAATAATGAAAAGATGGTCGCGTTTTTGAAAAAACGTGGATACACGGTACTCAACTTGATCGAAATACGAAAAGCGTGGCCAAATGAAAAACGCCATCAGACAATCAAGGTTGGTCAGCATGAATTTGATTATTGAAAATACCCTGCAAACAGTATAGGCTGGTTGCAGGGTACTTTAGGCTTCTAACTGTTTTTTTAAACAATTGGAAATAGAATTTGTTCGGTTATATTACCATATCTTTTACTGAGTTCGTCGTATGTCGTTTCATAGAGTGTTCCTTTGACAACATCAAATAGCCATATTTGCTTAGCTTCGATAAGTTTTTCAATTTTAGTTGTAGCAAGTATGACGTTACCATCGTTCATTTTGGCTTGACCAGAATAATGATTAATTTCTTTAGGTAGAGAGACGGATAAGGCTTTGTTTTGCTTTGTATCGTACTTGATAGCAAGATGGCGATCTTCAAAAGAGTAGCGTGAGGTAGAACTATAATCAATGGTGAAAAACATCCAACCATTTGACCATACTGTGGTATTCTTTTCGAAACGGTCTTGATTTCCGAAGGCAAGGACGTTGAGATATTTACCGTAATAGTCGTGGGCAGAGAAAAGTCGATACGCTTCCCCTGACTCAATTACAGCATATATACTGGCATCGGATGTAGATACTTGATGTTCAATAAGGACATAATAACATACTCCGTCCCTCGAATTATCTGGGTCATAAATAAGTTGATCAGACCGATAAATATGCTTATAACTGTGAGGCGCAAAAAAAGTATCTAACTCTCTTTGCTTTTCCCATAAAATACTTCCAAATTGTTGAGCTAGCCTATTGTATTTTTGGGAGGAAATCAGAATTTGATAAGCTTGATCAAACTCGTTAGTGTTGATGCATTGCGTGATTGCTAATATTTCTGATTTGTAGATATTGTTTTGTTTATGTATATATAGCAAAGAAAGCAAAATAAAACTAGCCAACAAAATTGAGACGGTGATAAGTCGCCTTTTTTTGGACCTTTTTCGTTGTTGTTCTTCTCTTATTCTATTCTCGTATTCTACTCTTTTTCTTGTTTCAACCAATTGAAGATATTTTATATATGTATGTTCAATGTTAGCTTCCGAATACTCAAGAGCAGAAGCTTTATTCATTTCACAACATACGCAACTGCTTCCGGTATTAACGAAACCACAAACACATTGCCAATATGAATTGTTATCAAACGCAAAATATGCTCCACGAGAATTAGCTTCACTCAAACAATCTATATATCGACAAATAATCGAATGTTGTTTTGTTTTTATCCAATGATTAGAAGTAGTTTGAACAATATTATCGTTGGCAAAACATACTTTGTGAGAGAGTATATTAATTTTGCGAATGTCATTGCTAGGTAATTCGAAATCAATATGGCAATGCTGTCGTGGTGCAACAGATAGATCCTGAACAATAACATCGAATGTATTTGCCCCGTTTACGCTAATACAATCATCAAATAGTGTAAATCCATTGATTTCAAATGATAGGGCAGCAATAAAGTCCTCAGAAACATTGAAGAAGTCCATAACTCCCCAAGGCCTTCCGTTCTCAGCAATATGTACTTCGTATGAAGAAATATATATCGGGGAGTTAATATCAATCATTTCTGGAAATGGATTATCTATTGTAAACGCCTTTTCTGTTTTGTGATTTAGAACACGCTGTGATTGTTTTTGTTGTTCAACCAAAACGATTGGCTGCTTGCTAATGGCAACAATTAATGCGAAAATACCAAAGAAAAAGCCTAGCCAGAACCAATTCTCCCGATAACCTTTATTTTTTACAACTTCATCAACCACAATTCCCCAGATAATACACCATACAAGTCCAACAAAAAAATAAACCATTACATCACCTACTGTGCCTTTGTAAACTTTATCGTGGAAATTGAGGTTAGTCAAATAATGCGCAGCGAGGACTCAAGCTGTTTATGGATCTCAGACATGCAATCACTCTTCTTTCAGCTTGCCCTCTGCCCAGTGCTTGCGGCACAGGCTGACGTAGCTCTCGTTGCCGCCAAGAACGATCTGTTCGCCCTCTTTGACCACTTTGCCGCCGATGACGCGGGCGTTGCAGGTGGCTTTGCGGCCGCACCAGCAGAT
>JAZKYW010000161.1:0-5989 GCA_045612325.1 Candidatus Limiplasma sp.
CCGACCCCATTGAGGTTGCCATGGGTGAGGACATCACCGCTGTCAACGCCGGCATGCTCCCCTCCTCCACCGTGAGCGGCACCTTCTTCCACGACGCCAACGACAACGGCGCATGGGACAAGGGCGAGACCGGCATGATGAGCGCAGAGGTACGCCTGCTCAGCGCTGACGGCGAAATCGATCTGTATCAGTCCCCCGATGAAAAGGGCAACTACTTCTTTGACGGCGTGATGCCCGGCGAATACACGCTGAGCTATCTGCTGCCCGAGCACACCGAAATGGCCAAGGTGAGCGCAAACGGCAATACCGTTGCGCATCAGGGCCTCATCACCACCACCGCGCCCTTCCATGTACAGATGGGCAAGGGCGTCAAGATGCCTCAGGCAGGCGCTGTCACGCTCGGCAGCTTCATCGGCGGCGTATTCAACGATACCAACGCCAACGGCGTGTGCGACAGCAATGAATCCATGCTCGGCGGCGCTCAGCTGACCGCTGTTTCCGCAAACGGCGAAGAATTTACCGCCACCGCAGATGCTGACGGTGCTTTCGCCCTCACCGACCTGCGTCCCAACGATTACACCATGACCATCACCCTGCCCAACGGCTACATTTTCACCGACAGCCTCTCTGCCGATGAACTTGTGCTGGAAGCCGTGAACGGGCAGACCTTCGAATGTCCCTGGCAGGCGCTGATCAACCGCAGCGAAAAGGCCATCGGTGCGGTCGTTCCCGCTGCCATCCGCGGCGAGATCTGGATGGATGAAAACAAGAACGCTATGCAGGAAGACGGCGAATGGATCATGGAAGGCCTGACCCTCGCCCTCATCGACGAGGCCACCGAACAGCAGGTCGCCCTGACCACCACCGATGCTGACGGCTTCTGCTTTGACAACGTACGCCCCGGCGTATACACCGTGCAGTTTGACCTGCCCGAGCAGGCCAGCCCCGCCGGCGCTGCCGCATCCACCTTTGCCTTCAACGGCACCGCCATGGTGCAAAACGGCCTGAACGTTGCCGAGGGCGAATCCATCTACGGCCTCAACACCGGTCTGGTATCCACCACCAGCATCGCAGGCACCGCCTGGCTGGATGAAAACGGTCAGCGCACCGCCGTTGCGGGCGTAACCGTTACCCTGTGGCAGAACGGCGCTTACTCCGCCACCACCGTGACCGATGAAAACGGCGTTTACCGCTTTGACGGCCTGTGGCCCGATACCTATGCGGTGTCCGCCTCCATTCCTTCCGGCCTCATCTTCGTACGTCCCGGCGACCCCAACTACGCAAGCGGCGAATCCATCATCGCCTCCGTGGAATACGGCATGAGCGCCTCCTTCCCCCTGTACATGGCACAGCACCTTCTGCAGGAGGATATCCTCTACATCAAGGCTGCCAAGGTGGGCGACCTGGTGTGGCTGGATGAAAACGAAAACGGCCTGCTGGATGGCGGCGAGCACTTCATGCCCGGCGTGACCGTGCGCCTCACCCAGAACGGCACGGTCGTTTACGAGACCGTATCCGACCAGTACGGCTACTACCTCTTTGATGACGTCTACCCCGGCGAATACGTGCTGGAAGCTGCCGCCTATGCGGCTGTGACCCCCACCGAGCCCAACGAGGCGCTGCGCATCATCTCCAGCTGCCTCACCGGCGGCGATGGCCTGCAGGCAACCTCTGACGCCTTCCGTGTGGAAAGCGGCGAGCGCAACCTGAACTTTGACCTCGGCTACGTGCTGCTGCCCGGTCAGCGCATTCCCGCGGAAATTCTCGTGGAAGGCGAAGGCCGCGACTGGTCCACCCACAACGAATTCAACTATCAGGAAGTCTGGTAATTGAGCCAACAATAAAACCCCGTCGGAATAGCTTCCGGCGGGGTTTTTGTTTATTTATTCTTTTTAACTGCATTGTAGGGAATCAGCAGAAAGATCAGCCAGCCCGGGTGCCACAGCCCGAAAAAGAAACCCAGGATCAGATAGATCAGCGTAAGGGAGATCGGGTGCACAAGCCGTTCCTTCATGGAGTCAAAATGGATATAGTGCAGCGGCACGGTCAGAAAAATCAGCCAGCCGGGATGCCAAAGGTGGAAAAAGAAGCCCATCATCAGGTACAAAGCGACGATCACCGTGGGATACTGCAGCTCTTTTTCTTTTTTGCGCTGCTGTTCTTCCTCGCGCTTCTTCGCTTCGTAGTAGCTGCCTTCGGGACCGAGTGCGTCGTTCATGGTGCGTATCCTCCTTGTGGTGGGCAGCCGTCTGCCGCCCCTTGCAGACATATGATAGCACAGTACATTCCCCGCAAGCAACAAACTCACATGAATGCGTCATGAGAATTGCATTAAAAAAGTAGATTCCATCCCCCATAACTGTGTGTAAAACATTGCTCCGCGCTTGTACATTTCACCCCTTTAGTGGTATAATAAGATGTTATGATGTGTCTATTATACCCACATCCAACATTGCTTACAGAAGGGAGGAAAACCGCGATGAACAGAACAACTGCTTTGAGAAAGCGTCTGGCATGCCTGCTGCTTGCCCTGCTCCTTTCTTTTGCCGCGCTCTGTCCTGCCGCGCTGGCTGAGGAGTACATCGCTCCCCGCCTCTCCTCCGATGCTACGCCCTACGACCCCGAAAAGCCCGACGAGCTGGACGAGGACCAGCTCTACGCCAAGAGCGCCATTTTGATCGAGGCGAACTCGGGCAACGTCATTTTTGAAAAAGACGCCGACGCCATCATGTACCCCGCATCCACCACCAAGATCCTTACCACGCTGCTGGCGCTTACCATGGGCGATCTGAGCCAGACCGTCTACCTGAGCGAAAGCGCCATGTACGGCATCGGCGAAGGCGACGCCACCATGGACCTTGACATCGGCGAAAGCATCGTTTTGGAGGACCTGCTCTACGGTACCTTTATCCGATCCGCCAACGAAGGCGCAAACCTCATTGCCGAAACCATCGGCGGTTCTCAGGAGGCCTTTGTGGCCATGATGAACCAGGCCGCCTACGAGTACGGCTGTGAATCCACCTACTTTACCAACCCCAGCGGTCTGCACGATCAAAGCCATTACACCACCGTGCGCGATATGGCAAAGATCGCTCAGGCAGCCATGAAGAACGAAAAGTTCCGCCAGATCGCCAAAACCTACACTTACACCCTGCCCGCCAGCAACCTGCACCGCGCCCGCGTGCTCACCCACTCTTCCCGAAGCTTCTTCAACCCCAGCCTTGAGGAGAACGCGGCCTACTACCAGTACGCTACGGGCATCAAAACGGGCTTTACCAATGCGGCAGGCTACTGCTTTGTCGGCTCTGCCGAGCGCAACGGCGTGGAACTGATCTCCGTTGTGTTCTACACCACTGCCGACGGCCGCTGGACGGATACCAAAAAGCTGATGGAATACGGCTTCTCGCAGTTCGTCAGCATGACGCCCCAGCAGCTTTACATGGAAAACCCCATCACCGTGGAAACCTCCGGCTTCTCGCTGGATGACCCCGGCTACGGCAGGCTGGAGCTTGGCGTGCGTGCGCAGGCAGGCTCTCAGGGCCACTACATCGTAGCCACCAAGGAAGAAATGAGCAACATGGCGCGCAACCTGCGCCAGACGGTGCTCATCGAGTACACCCGCGATTTTGTGACCCCCATCACCAAGGGCGAGGTCATGGGCACCATGACCTACTATCCTGAGGACGGCGGCACGCCCGTTGTGTATGACCTGGTGGCAAGCCGCAGCATCGAGCGCCGCGCCGATGCGCCGCTCAGCCTTGAAGAGATCGAGCAGCTGGTTTACGGCGACCCCAATCCCTTCCCGCCGCTGAGCTTTGAGTTTGGTCTGCTGCTGATGCTGCCTGTTGCGGGTCTGTATTTCGTCATCCGCGCTCTGTGGCGTGCAACGCACAAAAACGCCGTCAAGAAGCGCAAAAAGGCCCACATCAAGCCGCAGAACCGCTATTTCCGCTGATTTTTCCCATCATGTTTGCGAAAGGAGCCGCCTATGGTAGCACAGGTCATTGTGGATGTGGTACACACCAACGTGGCGCGCCCCTTTTCCTACCTGATTCCCCAAGGTATGCCCATCTGCCCGGGCATGCGCGTGCTGGTGCCGCTTGGCAGGCGGCAGGTGGATGGCTTTGTGGTGGATATCATCCCCAAAGAGCAGGCCGATGTGCCGCCCGAAAAGCTCAAAGCCGTCATCAAGTATCTGGATGAATATCCCGCGCTGCTGCCTCCGCTGATGGAGCTTGCCAAAGAGATGGCGCTGGAATGCCACTGCCCGCTGAGCGAAACGCTGCGCCTGATGCTGCCCGCCGCCATGCGTACGGGACGCATCCAGCTCAAAAGAGTGCCCTACGCAAAGCTTACGCAAGGCACGGACGCTTTGAAGGAAGCCGAAAACCAGCGCCGCTCGCCCAAGCGTGCAACGCTGTTGAGGCTGCTTTCGGATGGTGAAGCCCATGCCGTGAGTGACCTTTCCCAACTGGTCAATGACCCGCGCGACGCCCTCAAAACGCTTGAAAAAGCAGGGCTTGTGCAGCTTTTTGAGCGCGAGGTATTCCGCGCTCCCGACGGTGCGGATGATATCGCTCCCACCTCCGCCCCGTCGCTCACAGGCGACCAGCTGGACGCGCTGGATACCATGATGCCCTGCCTTCATGAGGGCAAAGGCGCGTTTCTTCTGCACGGCGTGACAGGCAGCGGCAAAACGGAAGTTTACCTCGCCATGGTGAGCGAAACGCTTGCCATGGGCAAGAGCGCCATCATCCTTGTGCCCGAAATCGCTCTCACACCGCAGATGGTGCGCTGGTTTCGCTCGCGTTTCGGTCCCGAGACCGCCGTTTTGCACAGCCGTCTTACGGACGGTCAGCGCTATGACGAGTGGCGCCGCATCCGTCTCGGGCATGCCCGCGTGGTGGTGGGCGCACGAAGCGCCATTTTTGCCCCGCTGGAAAACCTCGGCCTCATCGTGATTGACGAGGAGCACGAGCAGACCTACCTGAGCGACAAGCACCCCCGCTATGACGCGCGCCGCATCGCCATGAGCCGCGCCGCAAGAGAGGGCGCAACGGTCATCCTTTCCTCCGCAACGCCCAGCATCCTGTCCTTTGCCATGGCGCGCCGCGGCGATTACACGCTGGTGGAAATGCCCCACCGCGTACAAAACCGTCCGCTGCCCGAAGTGACCATCGTGGATATGCGCAAGGAGCTGGACAGCGGCAACCGCTCCATCTTCAGCCGCCTGCTCATCCAAAAGCTGACCGATTGTCTGGAAAGCGGCCAGCAGGCCATGCTGTTTTTGAACCGCCGCGGTTACAACACCTTTGTATCCTGCCGAAGCTGCGGCTATGTGGTCAAGTGCGAGCAGTGCGACATCAGCATGACGCTGCACCGCGAAAACGGCGACGACGGCCCGCAGGAGCTGCGCTGCCACATGTGCGGCAACACCGCGCAGCCGCCCGAAGTTTGTCCCGAGTGCGGCAGCAAGTACATCCGCTATTTCGGCAGCGGCACCCAGCGCGTGGAGGAGGAAATGCACAAGCTTTTCCCCCATATCAAGACCGTGCGCATGGACATCGACACCACCCGCGAGCGCGATGCGCACGCCAAGCTGCTTTCGCAGTTTGGCAGCGGCGAAGCCAAGGTGCTCATCGGCACGCAAATGATCGCCAAGGGTCTGGATTTTCCCAAGGTGACGCTGGTGGGCGTGGTGGCAGCCGATATGACGCTCAACCTGCCCGATTACCGCGCGCAGGAGCGCACCTTCCAGCTCATCACGCAGGTGGCAGGCCGCGCAGGCCGTGCGCATCAGCCGGGCGAAGTGGTTGTGCAGACCTACAAGCCCGAAGACCCCTGCATCAACGCTGCCGCCGCGCAGGATTACCGGGCCTTTTTCGAAATGGAATTCGCCCGCCGCCGTGCGGGACTCTATCCTCCGTTTACGCTGCTGGCACGACTGCTGATCGAAAGTCCGCGTGAAACGGACGCGCGGCTGACCTGT
>JAZKYW010000162.1:0-15531 GCA_045612325.1 Candidatus Limiplasma sp.
GCATTGCCCTGTTCATCGCCGGCCACAGCCACACCACCATTGACGGCGGCGTCATGGAAGGCGAGACTCTGCGCACCTCCACCGGCAACTACGCCGAGGCTATCGGCTACGTTGTTGCCGAGAAGGTAACTGCTGAAGAAACCACCTCTATCGCTCTGACTGCCGGTCTGTGGACCATCGCCGAGAACGACGAAGCCGCTCTGGCTCTGGGCGCCGGCCTGGCCATCGACGAGGAAGTTGCCACCATCGTTAACACCCTGAACGACGCTGTAGAAGCCGAGCTCTCCGCTGCCTTCGCCAAGACCGAAGTGCTGCTGGACGGCAACCGTGCCCCCGGTGTACGTACTCAGGAAACCAACCTGGGCGACTTTGCTGCCGACGCTATCCTCTGGGCTGCCAAGCAGGCCATCGGTGAGGATAAGGTTGACGCTGCTGTTACCAATGGCGGCGGCATCCGTGCCACCATCGAAATCGGCGACGTGACCATGAAGGACATGAAGACCGTATTCCCCTACGGCAACGAAGTAGCTACCCTCACCATCACCGGTGCTGAGCTGCTCGAGGCTCTGGAAGCTGCTACCTGGTCCACTCCCGACGCCATCGGCGCCTTCCCCCAGGTTGCCGGCATCGAGTTCACCATCGATACCACCGTTGCTTACGAAAACGGCGAGCAGTATCCCAACTCCACCTACTACGCTCCCGCCAAGCCCGGCAGCCGCGTGACCATCGCCACCGTTGGCGGCGAAGCCTGGGCTGCTGATGCCGAGTACACCATCGCCACCAACGACTTCACTGCCGCCGGCGGCGACACCTACTACGTATTCGCTTATCCCTTCACCCAGACCGGCTACAAGACCGGCGTTGCTCTGGAAGACGCTCTGGTCAACTACACCACCACCGTTCTGGGCGGCGTCATCGGCGAGCAGTACGCTGCCCCCGCTGGCCGCATCATCATCAAATAAGCAGGGCTGAGCCCTGCACCCGTTCCCGCTTCGCGGGGGCGGGTTTCTTTTTGTTTGGGGATCAAACGAAGACCGCCGAAGCACGGAGGGTGCTCAGGCTCGCTTGGCGGTATTGCCTTTTCAGAAGCAGCACATAGCGCAACAAAAAAGCCTTCCTCATCACAAGGAAGGCTTAAAATACAATTTTGTACCCAACCCTTTGACCGCATGCAATGCGGTCAAAACACGGGATTCCTAAGGGCGAAGCCCTTAGGCTGGGTGTCGGGGCGGAGCCCTGACGCAGGATTCCAAAGGGCGCAGCCCTTTGGCGGGGTGCCGGGGCGGAGCCCTGGCCCGGGTTCCAAGGGCGGAGCCCTTGGGCCGGCCGCAGGCCACGTGTGTTACTTCTCGTTGGCGTAGATGCGGGGGCTCAGGATGCCGATGTCGGGCAGGTTGCGGTAGGTCTCGTTGTAGTCGAGGCCGTAGCCGACAACAAAGGCGTCCGGAATATCAAAGCAGGAGTAATCCACAGTCAGGTCCACGCGGCGGCGGGCGGGCTTATCCAGCAGGGTGGCGATGCGCAGGCTGGCAGCGCCGCGGTCGAGCAGGATGCGCTTGAGGAAGCTGAGGGTCATGCCGCTGTCCACGATGTCTTCCACAACGATAACGTCGCGGCCCATGATGCTGCGGTCGAGGTCCTTGACCATCTTGACTTCGCCGCTGGACTTGGTGCTGGCGCCGTAGCTGGAAACGATCATGAAGTCGATCTCCAGAGGCAGGTCGATCTCGCGGATCAGGTCAACGAAGAAAACGCTGGCGCCCTTCAGGATGCAGATAAGTACGGGCCTCTTGCCCTGATAATCTTCGGTGATCTGCTTGCCGAGCTTCTTAACGGCGTCGGCCAGCTGTTCCTTGGTGTAGAGCAGGCTTTCCAGATCGTTGTACATTACGCGGTTGGTTTCCATGCAGGTTCACTCCTTTGGTGATTTAAACGGTGTATCGCCGATAACGGTCAATTGAATGCTGCCTTGCGGCATATGATCAAGGCGTGCGGCTTCGGATGCGCACAGGCCGGGAATCCATAGGATTTCGCTGCCGACAGCCAGCACGGGGCAGCAGCTGCGCAAAGGCGCATCCACCTTGCGGTCGGTAAAGAAACGGCGCAGCGGCTTATGCCCGGGCGCGCCGAAGGGACGGATAACGTCCTGCGCATCGGGCGTGCGCCAGACGGGCTGAAGGCTGAGAACTTCGGGCGAAAGCACGATGCTCTGCGCGTTGCCGGGCAGCGCTTCTGCTTTGGTGATGCTCAGCGTCAGATGGGGCAGCTCGCAGCGGTCCGCCTCCGCGCTAAGGGGGATAACATAGGATTCTGCGGCAAGCAGGGGTTTTCCTGCGCGGGTCAGGTGCAGCCATTCGGCTGTGCAAAGGGCTTCCAGCCCGCAGGGCAGATTGAACGTGCCCGCGGTGCCAAGCGCAAGCTGAGAAAGCGCGCAGGTATCCTCCAAAGAGAGAGAACGCTCATCGGGGCTGAGGCCTGCGGCGGCAAGCCCTTCGGCAAACCAGCGGCGCAGCACGCGGCGGCGGATGGCTTCGTGCGCCTGTGCAAGGGGCTTGCGGCGCAGCATGAACAGCGGTGCTTTAGCATACAGGCAGCGGCTGTAGAGCGCATCGGCCTCGACAGAGAGGAAATCCTCATCTGCTGCAAGCGCTTGGGACAGGTTGGCGATGTGCTCGCCCGCGTTTGCAAACAGCTGCTCAAGCTGCGGCAGCACGTTGAGCCTCAGCGCATTGCGCGGGGTGAGGGCTTCAAAGTTGCTGGCGTCCTCGCGGAAGGGAATGTTTTCGCCTTCCAGCGCCGCCTGCAGCTGCGCTTTGGACAGCGTCAGAAACGGACGGATGAGCAGCGCATCCCCAAAGGCGGAGACGGCGGACATGCCGCACAGCCCGTGCAGCCCGCAGCCGCGCAACAGATGCATCAGCACGGTTTCGGACTGGTCGTCACGGTGATGGGCGGTGAGAAGGGCTTGGGAATGGGTCAGGCTGAGGTGGCCGGCAAAAATCTGCCTGCGGCTTTCGCGCGCTTTGGTTTCCATGCCGGGCGTGTGCATATCACCCGTAAGGCCGACATTTTCCACCGTGAGCGGAATCGCCAGACCCCTGCACAGCTTTCGCACAAGGCGTTCATCCGCCAGCGAATCCTCGCCGCGCAGCCCGTGCTGCACATGGATGGCATGGACGTTTACAAAAGGCCTGAGCCTGCTTGCGGCATGCAGCAGCGCAACGCTGTCGCATCCTCCGCTTACGGCAACGAGGATGCGTACGCCCTCGCGCCACAGCCCTGCCGCCTCCAGCGCGGAGCGTACGGCTGCGGTCAGCGTATTCATGCCTGCGCCTCGATGAGGGCGGCAAAGCCGTTTGCCAGCTCTTCGCCGCGCTCTGCAGCGGTCTTGGCCCAGCTCCATGCAATATCTGCGGAAGGCAGCAGCAACAGCAGGGTAAAGGAGAGCAGATCATTTTGGAAGCATACCACGGCGGCATGCTCGCGTCCGCCGTAGGTGCAAAGTACGGGACACTCGGCAGAGGCGTTTTGAAGCGCCTCCTCCTGCGGCAGGGCTTTGGGCGCTTCGCCCGCATCGGCTGCGGGGGGCAGCGTGTAGAGGCGCGCCAGCATCTGCGCGGCAAGGGAGGAGAAATGAGAGACGAATCTTTCGATCGTTTTTCCGTCCGCGCTGTGCACCTGCAGGCGCATGCCGTGTACGTCGCCTTCGCATACCGTACCCACGGCGCTGAAACCGCCCTCGGGCGCCAGCACATAGGCGGCGCGCACCTGACGGCTTTCGCTGAGCCGACGGGCGTACTCGGGCGCTTCGGCTGCGATGCGCTGCCTGTCCGCATGTGCCATTTTGCCGCTGAACAGCTCCAGCTGCTGCCTGCCTGCGGGCGTGAGGAACAGGCATCCCTCCATGGCGTGCGTGCCTGCGGCAATTACGCCGTCGGAGAGCAGCTCGTCCACGAACATGCAAAAGGGGATGTATTCCATCAGCTCCAGCTGCGCCACAAACGGCCACAGCTGCTCCTGCGTGGCCATGCCAAGGCCGTCCAGGCACATGAGCACGCGCAGCTTGTTTTCAGCGTCGGATACTTTGCGTTTGGGAGAGAAAAAAGGCATTTCGGCCTCCGATAGAAAGTAGTTTAATGAAAGAATGGGCAAAGCATGCAGCTTTGCCCATATCAATGCCGCAAGGGCATGGATCGTTTGATGAAACGGCCTGCCAGGCAGGCACAGCATCAGGCCATGAAGGGCTTGATGTCTTCCATGAGGTCATCGCAGGAGTCGGTGTAGATCTCCATAACGATGGGCTTGGAAAGATCCAGGCTGAAGATGCCCAGGATGGACTTGGCGTCTACCACATGACGGCCGGCGCGCAGGTCTACGTCGTAGGGATAACGGTTGACAACGTTAACAAAGGACTTGACGTTCTCAGCCAGACTGAGCTTGATGTTGACGGACTTCATGAGATATGTGCCCCCTTTTACTAATGGTACTGGCATATTATACACTATCGGGGCGGTAAAATCAACAAGCCCCGGAGCGCAAAACGGCAATTTTGCATAAGGAAAACATACTTGTTTCAATGTGGGAGCGGTGGTTGGAAAGGGTTGTTGTTTTGACCAAATCGTGCTATAATGCAAAGGATGGCGTACTGTACGCTTTTCTTGGTATGCCATGAATGCCTTTATGGAGTCGTGATTATGAAACTGACGGTTGAAGATCTCCGCACGCTGGCAGCAAGCTTCTCCCCCGAGAGCGCCGTGAGTACCCCTGTACCCTTTGGCGGCGGACATATCAACGATACCTATCTGCTCAGCCGTGAAGACGGCTCGCAGTTTGTGATGCAGCGCATCAACAAAAATGTATTCCCCGATCCTGTTTCCCTGATGGATAACATCCAGCGCGTAACGCACCACCTGCGCAAGCGCATCCGCGCCGTGGGCGGCGACCCCGAGCGCGAGACCCTGCGCATGATCCGCAACGCTCAGGGCGATATGTGCACCCTGGACGCAAACGGCGATTACTGGCGCGCCTACACCTTTGTGGATGGCTGCATGAGCTATGACCAGGTGGAGAGCGCCGAGGTGTTCTGCCAGTCCGGTCACGCTTTCGGCCGCTTCATGAGCATGCTGGATGACTTTGACGCCGCCAGCCTGTTTGAGACCATCGCCCGCTTCCACGATACGCCCAAGCGTTTCGGCGATTTCCGCACTGCGGTGGCTGAAAACCGCTCCGGCCGTGCCGATGGCGTGCGCGAGCTCATCGATACTGCGCTTTCCTACGAAAGCTTCGGTAGCACCCTGATGGATCAGCTCAACAGCGGCATCTTGCCCCTGCGCGTCACCCATAACGATACCAAGCTCAACAACGTGCTCATCGACTCCGCCACCGGCGAGGCCGTATGCGTGGTGGACCTTGATACCGTTATGCCCGGCCTGTGCGCCTACGACTTTGGCGATGCCATCCGCTTCGGCGCTTCCACCGCTGCCGAGGATGAGAAGGACCTGTCCAAGGTACACTTTGACATGAACCTCTACCGCGCCTTTGCCGAGGGCTACCTCAGCGAGGTCGCTAACGCGCTGTCCGCCGCCGAGGTGGATTCGCTGGCTTACGGCGCCAAGATGATGACGCTGGAAAACGGCATCCGTTTCCTTGGCGATTATCTCAACGGCGACGTGTACTTCAAGACCGCCTACCCCGAGCACAATCTGGTGCGCGCCCGCACGCAGTTCAAACTGCTGAGCGAAATGGACGAGCACTGGGATGAAATGCTTGCCTGTGTGCGCGAACTGGCGCAGAAAGGAAACTGAACATGGCAAAACCCGTTCTGGTCATCATGGCTGCCGGCATGGGCAGCCGCTATGGCGGACTCAAGCAGATGGACCCCGTAGGCCCCTGCGGCGAACTGATTCTGGATTACTCCCTGTTTGATGCCAGGCGTGCGGGCTTTGAGCGCGCCGTCATCATCATCAAAAAGGAAAACGAAGCCGATTTCCGTGAGGTGCTCGGCGACCGCGTCAGCCGTCACATGCAGGTGGATTATGCCTACCAGTCTCTGGACGGCATCCCCGAGGGCTTCAGCATCCCCGAAGGCCGCGTAAAGCCCTGGGGCACCGGTCATGCCGTGCTCAGCGCGCTGGAAGCCGTGGGCGATGCGCCCTTCTGCGCCATCAACGCCGATGACTATTACGGCCGCGAAGCCTTCAAGCTGTGCTATGACCACCTGACCAACCTCAAGGGCGACGGCGACTACTGCATGGTGGGCTATCTGCTCAAGAACACTGTTTCCGAAAGCGGCAGCGTTGCCCGCGGCGTATGCACCCTCAATGAGGAGAGCTGCCTGAGCGACCTGAAGGAGCGCACCCACATCATCACCACCGTGGACGGCCCCATGTTTACCGAGGATGGCAAGCACTACGAGCTGCTGTCCCCCGAGACCATCGTGAGCATGAATATGTGGGGCTTCTCTCCCGATTTCATGCAGCGCCTGAAGGAAGGCTTCCCCGCTTTCCTCAATGAAAAGGTACCCGCCAACCCCATGAAGGCGGAATACTTCCTGCCCGGTGTGGTGGATGACCAGCTCAGCGCCGGCACTGCCACTGCCCGCGTCTACACCACGCCCGACAAGTGGTACGGCGTTACCTACCGCGAGGACCGCGCCGATGTGGTCGCTGCCCTCAGCCGTATGACGAAAGAAGGCCTCTATCCCGCGCCCATGTGGCCCTGAGGAAACAAGATATGAAAATCAGACCCTTTACGGTCATCATGTGCCTGCTGCTTGCAGCAGGCATTGCCGCCATTGCGATGCTTGCGCCCGACACCCGCGCGGCAAAGGAGAAGCTTGCCATTGAACTGGCGGCTACCCCCACGCCCACGGCGGATGTGCGCAGCATGCTGCAGGTGACCATCGCCCCCAACACCACGCCCGCGCCCACGCCCATGCTCATCAAGCTGGGTACAGCGGGCGATGATGTGAAAAAGATGCAGGAGCGCCTGAAGCAGCTTGGCTACTACACAGGCACCGTGGACGGACAGTTTGGTCTTGGCACGCAGGATGCGGTCATCCGCTTTCAGACGCAGCACGGGCTGACCGCTGACGGCATCGTGGGCGAAGGCACCGCCAAACAGCTGTATGCCGATACGGCGCAGGTGTTCATCCCCACGCCTACCCCCACCGCCGCGTCCACGTTGCTCAAAAAGGGCGACCGTGGCGATGCGGTCAAAAAAATGCAGCAGCGCCTGAAGGAACTGGGCTTTTTGGAAGGCAATGTTGACGGCGATTTCGGCGGCGGCACGGAGGAAGCCGTGCGCCTGTTCCAGCGCCAGCATGGGCTGGATGTGGACGGCATCGCCGCGCAAAAGACCTTTGCCGTGCTCTACAGCGACAGCGCCATGCGCGTGACCGTGACCCCCACGCCCGACCCCAACACCCTGCCCATCCTTGTCAACCGCACCCATCCCGTGGATGAAGGCTACAAGCCGCGCGATCTGGTCAAGCTGACAAACGTCATTCCCTCCAATGTTGCCAAGGTCAAGGGCAGCGATATCGAGGGCGACCGTACCGCCGTGAACGCCATGATCGAAATGTTCCGCGCCGCCATTGCCGACGGTGTGGATGACTGGCAGATCAGCGCGGGCTACCGCAGCTACAAGTATCAGAAGCAGCTGTTTGACAAGCAGGTGCAGGAGTACCGCAACGAGGGCTTCAGCCAGTCCAATGCCGTATCCGCCACCCGTCAGACCGTTGCAGACCCCGGCACCAGCGAGCATCATACGGGCCTTGCCTTTGATATCACCGTTGCGGGCACCATCTTCAAGGGCACGCCCGAGCAGAAGTGGCTGCACAAAAACTGCTGGGATTACGGTTTTGTCATCCGCTATCAGGAGGATAAGGAAGATATTACCGGCTACATCGCCGAGTGCTGGCACATCCGTTATGTCGGTCTGCCGCACAGCCAGGATATGCGAGACCGAAACCTGTGCCTTGAAGAATATCTGGGCATTACCGACTAAACAAAAAGAAGGACGCACCGAAAGGCGCGTCCTTTTTGTTTTGCGTTTTTATCCCCACGGATTTTCGGTGGGATAGGGCAGGCAGGCGGGCTGGTTGTAGGCGATATCCTTCACGCCAAGGAACTTGAATACCTCAAACAGGGTCTTGCCAACGTGGGCAAAGGCCACTGCGCCGTGGTGGGGATAGTGCTTCTCCACCAGTACATGGCGGTAGAAGCGGCCCATTTCCTTGATGGCGAATACGCCGATGCCGCCAAAGCTCTGCGTGGCAACGGGCAGCACCTCGCCCTGCGCGATGTAGGCGCGGAGAGTGCCTTCGCTGTCGCACTGCAGGCGGTAGAAGGTCACATCGCTCGGCGCGATATCGCCTTCCAGCGTGCCTCGGGAGATGTCGGGCTCGGAGCCTTCGGGCTCAAGCACGCGGTGCTGGATGAGCTGATACTTGACGGCGCGGTCAGGGCACATCTTGCAGCTGGGGGTGTTGCCGCAGTGGAAGCCCATGAAGGTATCGGACAGCTTGCAATCATACTTGCCCTTGATGTCGGCGTCGTAGATGTAGGCGGGCACGGTGTTGTTGATATCCAGCAGGGTAACGGCGTCCTTGGTGATGCATGCGCCGATGAACTCGCTCAGCGCGCCGTAGATATCCACCTCGCAGGCAACGGGGATGCCGCGGCTTGCCAGACGGGAGTTGACATAGCAGGGCTCAAAACCGAACTGGCTGGGGAAGGCGGGCCAGCACTTGTTGGCAAAGGCCACATACTTGCACGCGCCCTTGTGATTCTCGGCCCAGTCCAGCAGGGTCAGCTCAAACTGCGCCATGCGGGCGTTCAGGTCCTCGTAGTACTTGCCATCGCCCATTTCGCGGGCCATGTCGGCGCACACTTCGGGGATGCGGGGGTCGTTGGCGTGCTCCTTGTAGCTGACCAGCAGGTCCAGCTCGCTATTTTCCTCAATTTCCACGCCCAGCTCATACAGGCCCTTGATGGGAGCGTTGCAGGCGAAGAAGTCCTGAGGACGGGGGCCGAAGGTGATAATTTTGAGGCTCTTGACGCCGATGATGGCGCGGGCAACAGGCACGAACTCGGCGATTCGTTCAGCCAGCTCTTCGGCGGTGCCTACAGGCGCTTCGGGAATGTAGCCCGTCAGGTGGCGCATGCCAAGGTTGTAGGAGCAGTTGAGCATGCCGCAGTACGCATCGCCGCGGCCGTTGATCATGTCGCCGTCGCCTTCGGCAGCGGCAACAAACATGCAGGGGCCGTCAAAATACTTGGCGATCAGCGTTTCGGGGGTCTCGGGGCCGAAGTTGCCAAGGAAAACCACCAGCGCGCTGCACCCGGCAGCCTTCACATCGGCGACAGCCTTGAGCATATCCTTCTCGTTTTCAACGGTCACGGGGCATTCGTACAGTTCGCCCTTGAACGCCTTGACGATGTTGGCGCGGCGCATTTCACTGAGTGCAACGGGGAAGCAATCGCGGCTGACGGCAATGATGCCAAGCTTTACCTCGGGGATGTTGGAGAACATGGCGGTTCACTCCTTATCTTTTGATGGATGGCCCAAAGGCCGCTGCCCTTTGGAAACCCGCTTAAGGGCTTTCAGCCCTTAAGAATCCCGTTGCTGAGGACGCTTTGCGTCCTCAGAGGGAGGAAGAGATATCGATGTTTTCGCCGTAAAGGCCCACAAACGCGCCTTCTTTGGCTTCGCTGCTTTCGGGATGCGCCAGCAGCCACTTGTTGCGCGCCCACAGGGTGGCATCCGCCTGATTGGCGCCGCCCTCGCGGCGGTAGTCGGTGTTGGTGTTCAGCGGCAGGCCGATGAGCACGCGGAAGCCCTTTTCGGGGTCTGCGTGGCAGGGGGCGTAGTGCAGGGTGGTGGCGTAGCACTCGATCATCACGCCTGCAGGCACGCGGAAGGCTTTGACTTTGGCGGTGTCCAGTTTGCCGTTTTCGTCAATTTCATCCTGCTTGACAATGAGGAGGATGAAATCATCCGTGCCGAGGTTGAACTCGCTGTCACGGTGATATTCCAGACAGTTGAGAGTGGTGTTGTGACCGTTGCAGTAGCCCAGCTGGAAGGGCATACCGCCGAAGAGCGCTTCGCCGATGGCTTCGGCATCGGGCGCGGCGTGGATGGAGGGCTCTTTGGCAACGTAGACAACGTTTTCGGGACAGGGGCATTCACGCAGGGCGGCAAGGATGCCATCGACAGGATATCCTTCCACGATGCGTCCGTAGGGCTTGAATGCGGGGTCGGTGACGGGCAGGATGGTCATGGGGTTCACTCCTTTTTGAGGGGATGACAGTGTTATAGGGCGGAAAGCTGCGCGTAGGCATCCTTCAGGGCGGGGTAGAGCGTTAAGAAGGTTTGATAATAAGGTTCGTAGGCCTTTGCGTTTTCTTCGATGGGCTCAATGCATTTGTCTTCCTTGACAAGCTCGGCGCAGGCGGAGGGCACGTCCTTGTACAAGCCCGCGGCAACGCCGGCCAGAATGGCTGCGCCCAGCGCGGGACCTTCGGAGGTGTGCAGGGTCTTGACGGGCAGTTGGAAGATATCCGCCATCATCTGCCGCCAGAAGGGGCTCTTCGCGCCGCCGCCGCAGGCGAGCATGGCCTCGGGGGTCACGCCCATCCCGCGCATCACGTTCAGGTTTTGGCACAGGGCGTACATCACGCCTTCCATCAGGGCGCGCAGCAGGTCGCCGCGGGTGTGCATGGCGCTGAGGCCGATGTATGCGCCGCGGGCATTGCTGTCCATGATGGGGCAGCGCTCGCCCATGAGGTAGGGCAAAAACAGCAGGCGGTTTGCGCCGATGGGGCTGAGCGCGGCTTCCTTGTCCATGAGCACATAGGGGTCGGTATCCATTTCACGGGCGGCCTGCACTTCGGACTGACAGAACCGGTCGCGGTACCATCTCAGCCCCATGCCTGCCGAGAGCATGCAGGCGAAATTGACGTATTCGTTGGGGATGCAGGAGCAGAAGGTGTGCACGCGGCCTTCGGGCTCGATTTGCACATCGGGCGAGTGGGCGTATACAACGCCGCTGGTGCCAACGGTGGTGAAGGCCTTGCCGGGCGTTACAACGCCCGTGCCGACTGCGCCGCACATGTTGTCACCGCCGCCGCCCGCGACAGGCGTGCCCTGGGCAAGGCCTGTCAGCTTTGCCGCTTCGGCGGTGATGCAGCCCGCAGCCTCGCAGCTTTCCACCAGCGGGGGCAGCATGCTCATATCCAGATGGATGGCATTGCAAATTTCCTCGCTCCAGCAGCGGTTGGGCACATCCAAAAGATTGGTGCCGCTGGCGTCGGAGATCTCCTGCGCGATGACGCCCGTCAGCTTAAAGCGCACATAATCCTTGGGCAGCAGGATATATTTGGCTTTGGCCCACACATCGGGCTGATGCTTGCGCACCCACAGCACCTTGCCTGCGGTAAAGCCCGTCAGCGCGGGATTGGCAGCGATTTGGATAAGCCGCTCCGCGCCCACCGTCTGCGTGATCTCATCACATTCGGCCTGTGTGCGTCCGTCACACCACAGCAGGCTGCGGCAGAGGGAATTTCCGTTTTCATCGATCAAAACCAGGCCGTGCATCTGTCCGCTGATGCCGAGGCCCTTGACGTCTTTGGCGTCTACGCCGCTTTTGTCAAGCACGGTGCGGATGGTGGATTGCGTGGCCTGCCACCAGTCGTCCGCATCCTGCTCTGCCCAGCCGTTTTGCGGCTGGTAGAGGGGATATTCTACCGTGGCGGATGCGACAGGCTTGCCGTTGATATCAAACAAAACCGTTTTGGTGCCGGAGGTACCAAGGTCTACGCCAAGCAGATAATTCATGGCAAAAGCTCCTCCTCAGGGTTTGCAGATGATGCTCTTGTGGCCCGTGAGATATTCGGTGCGCGCGTCAGGCTGGCCCATCCCCACATAGAAAACAGGGTCGCCTTCCATGACGTGCTCGCCGTTTTCATCGACCACCGCAAGGTGCTTCTCGTTCACATGCAGCCTGACCGTGACGGTCTGGCCTGCGGGACAGTCGATGCGCTTGAAAGCTGCCAGACGCGGGTTGCGGGGCGCGTTCAAACTGCCCTCATTCTGACAGTACACCTGTACCACATCCTGCGTATCCACCGTGCCGTGGTTGGTGACCTCGGCGGTGATGACGCAGCAGCCGCATTCCTTTTGCACGGCGGAGGCGGCGGTCACGCTCACATCGCTGTAGGTGAGGCCGTAGCCGAAGGGGTACAGGGGCTCATGCTCAAAGTAGCGGTAGGTGCGGCCCTGCATGCTGTAATCGGTAAAATCGGGCATGAGGGAAAGCTGGTCGTTGTGGTAGAAGGTAAGCGGCAGCTTGCCCGAGGGAGAAGCATCGCCCAGCAGCAGCTGCGCGACCGCCTTGCCGCCGCGCGCGCCGGGATACCACACATGCAGGATGGCATTGGCCTTGTCGGCAGCGGAGCCGAGGTCGATGGCGCTGCCTGCCGCCACGCAGATGACGGTGGGTTTTCCAACAGCCAGCACGGCGTCCATCAGGTCGCGCTGGGGCTTGGGCAGCAGCAGGTCGATTTTGTCGCCGCTGGCATTGGCATTGCCCGCGTCGCCCTGCTCGCCTTCGAGCGTTTCATCCAGACCCACCACCAGCACCACGACGTCGCTGTTTTCAGCCACAGTCACGGCCTCGGAAAGGCGGTCGTTGGGATACTTGGCAAGGCCTTCGGTGCGGTCCTTCCAGAGATGGCAGCCTTCGGAGAAGAGCACGCGCACGTCATCCTCCAGCGCATCCTGCAAGCCTTCGGCAACGGTGATGTAGCGGCTTGACGTACCGTGGTAGTTGCCGATGAGAGAAACTCGATTGTTGGCGTTGGGGCCGATGACGCCCACGGTTTTCAGTTTTTCTTTGTGGAGGGGCAGCAGGCCATCGTTTTTGAGCAGCACACAGCTCTTGATGGCGGCTTCGTGCGCCTTTTGGAGGTGTTCTTTGCATTCCACCTTTTCGTAGGGGATGCTGTCGTACTCGCTGCCCTGCATCTCGCCCAGCATATAGCGCGTGGTGAAAACGCGCACGGCGGCGGTGCGGATGTCCTCTTCCGTGACCATGCCCATCTCGTAGGCTTTCATCAGGTACACATAGGTGGTGCCGCAATTCAGGTCGCAGCCGCATTTGATGGCGAGGGCGGCGGATTCCTCGGGGGTGTCGGTGATGTGGTGATACTGGTGGAAATCGCTGATGGCCCAGCAATCGCTGACGAAATGGCCTTCAAAGCCCCACTTGCCGCGCAGGGTATCCACCATCAGTTTGGTATGACCGCAGCAGGGCTCGCCGTTGGTGCGGTTGTAGCCGCCCATGATGGCTTCCACTTTGGCCTCTTTGACCAGCGCTTCAAAGGCCGCCAGATAGGTCTCCTCCAGGTCCTTGGGGCTGACGACGGCGTTGAAGCGGTGGCGGATGGCTTCAGGCCCCGAATGCACGGCAAAATGCTTGGCGCAGGCGGCGGTCTTCATGGTCTCGCCGTCGCCCTGCAGGCCGCGCACATAGGCCTTGCCGATTTCGGCGGGCAGGAAGGGGTCTTCGCCGTATGTCTCGTGCCCACGGCCCCAGCGGGGGTCGCGGAAGATGTTGATGTTGGGGCTCCAGAAAGTGGGGCCCTTGTACATATCGCGGTCGCCGTGGGCGGAGGCGGCGTTGTACTTGGCGCGCGCCTCGGTGGCGGCTGCATCGCCCAGCTCCTGCGTAAGCTGCGTATCAAAAGCCGCCGCAATGCCGATGGCCTGCGGAAAGCTTGTGGCGATGCCGCCGCGCGCAACGCCGTGCAGGGCCTCGTTCCACCAGTTGTATTCCTTAACGCCCAGCCGCTCAAGCGCGGGCGCGTCATAGCGCAGCTGCGCTGCGGCCTCTTCAACGGTCATCTGCGCGACCAGTTCTTTGGCTTTTTGAATGGCAAGCTCGCGTGTCATGATACAGATACTCCCTTCAAAGTAAGGAAAAATCGTTTGCGCATGGGGGGATGCAGTTGTGTAACGAACACAGTAAATCATTTATATCATACGGTGCAGGCGTTGGATTGTCAAGAAAAAACAGCCCCTGTCCTTTTGGGGACAGGGGCTGTCAAAATCAATTTTTGAAGGATCAGAGCTTGCCCTTGAGCAGCTGAGCGCGGGCAGCGATGGGCAGGCCGAACAGGTTGATGAAGCCGGCGCTGTCCTTCTGGTCGTAGACGTGATCCTCGTTGAAGGTGGCGATCTCCTCGCTGTAGAGGGAGTAGGGAGAGGTGACGCCGGCGTTGATGATGTTGCCCTTGTAGAGCTTCAGGCGTACATCGCCGGTCACGGTCTTCTGGGTCTCCTTCACGAAGCCGTCGAGGGCCTCACGCAGGGGAGTGAACCACTGGCCAAAGTAGACCAGCTCAGCATAGCGGTGAGCGATGATCTCCTTGTAGTGCTGGGTATCGCGGTCGAGGCAGATGGTTTCCAGCACCTGGTGCGCACGGTAGAGGATGGTGCCGCCGGGAGTTTCATACACGCCGCGGCTCTTCATGCCTACCAGACGGTCCACGACCAGGTCGCACAGGCCAACGCCGTCCTCGCCGCCGATCTTGTTGAGGTACTCCAGCATCTCAACGGGCTTCATTTCCTTGCCGTCCACCATGGTGGGCACGCCCTTTTCGAAGTGCAGGGTCACATAGGTGGGTACGTCGGGAGCCTGCTCGGGGCTTACGCCCATCTCCAGGAAGCCGGGCTTGTTGTACAGGGGCTCGTTGGCGGGATCTTCCAGGTCCATGCCCTCGTGGCTGAGGTGCCAGAGGTTCTTGTCCTTGGAGTAGTTGGTCTCGCGGTTGATCTTGAGGGGGATATTGTGAGCCTCGGCGTAGTCGATCTCTTCGTCACGGCTCTTGATATCCCACTCGCGCCAGGGAGCGATGATGGCCATCTCGGGAGCGAAAGCCTTGATGGTCAGCTCGAAACGAACCTGGTCGTTGCCCTTGCCGGTGCAGCCGTGGCAGATGGCGTCAGCGCCTTCGGCCAGAGCGATCTCAACGATACGCTTGGCGATGATGGGACGGGCAAAGCTGGTGCCCAGCAGATAATCGCCTTCGTACACCGCGCCCGCCTGCATGGTGGGGTAGATGAAGTCGGTGATGAACTCTTCCTTGAGGTCAGCGATGTAGAGCTTGCTGGCGCCGGTCTTGATGGCCTTCTCTTCCAGACCGTCCAGTTCGGTGCCCTGACCTACGTCACCGGAAACGGCGATGACTTCGCAGTTGTTATAGTTTTCCTTCAGCCACGGAATGATGATAGAAGTATCAAGTCCGCCGGAGTAGGCGAGAACTACCTTTTTGATGTCCTTTTTTGCCTTGGTAGCCATGGCAAAAGCCTCCTTGAATGTTTATTCACATCATTATGGATAATATACACATGTTTGTCAAGGGGAAAGCAATCTTTTCTTTATTTTATGGGGGTTGCGGGGCCCTCCGGCGGCCAAGGGCGCTGCCCTTGGAACCCGCCTAAGGGCTATGCCCTTAGGAATCCCATTCC
>JAZKYW010000163.1:0-1710 GCA_045612325.1 Candidatus Limiplasma sp.
AAGCAGTGGAACAGAACAGAAGAGCAGAGTGTGAGGACGCATGCTCCCGCGTCAAGTGAAAACGGGAACACAGACCTTCGTTCACAGCTGCGTGATGTGCGGCATTGTCAGCTGCGCACCATTACCCTGTGCGCACGCGCCGAGCGCTACCGTGAAATGGCCATGCAGGCAACGGGACGCACCGATGCCATCCGCGTCAGCGGCACCACCGAGCGCAGCAAGGTGGAAAAGTACATACTGGAGTTGTGGGACGTTCACAACGACCTGCAGGAGGAGATCAGCCGCCTGATGGAAAAATCCCGCGAGGCAGAAAAGCTCATCGACCATCTGCCCGACGAGCGTCACCGCAGCGTGCTCAAGCTGCGCTATCTGTGCGGCATGACGTGGGATGAAATCGCCGAAAAGCTTCACTTCACCCTGCGCTGGGTGCACAAGCTTCACAAGGAGGCCATTGAAAAGCTCGAAAATATGTAAATAAGCTCCCGACCTGCAAATGCTGCAGGTCGGGAGCCTTTTTGTTTGCTTAAATCAGGGAAAGGGACGGCACGGCGTTGAGCGTAAGCTCTGCCAGTTCGCCCTTTTTGAGGCGGTAATAGGCCGCGGAACCGATCATGGCGGCATTGTCCGTGCACAGCCACAGTTCGGGCATGCACAGGCGGAAGCGATGCTTCTTTGCCAGCTTCTCCAACTGCGTGCGCAGGCGCTTGTTGGCGCTTACGCCGCCTGCGATGCACAGCGTATCCAGCCCGCTGTCCTTGAGGGCCAGCAGCGCACGCTCGCACAGGGTATCCACCACAGCGCGTTCAAAGCTGGCGGCAAGGTCGGCCTTGGGCAGCGCCTCGCCCTTCTGGTCCATCTTGTGGCAGGCGTTGAGGAACGCCGTCTTGAGGCCGGAAAAGCTGAAATCGTACTTTCCGTCGGGATGGGGATGCGGCAGCTGCAGATACGTATCGTTGCCGCCTTCCGCCAGCCTGCTCAGCAGCGGGCCGCCGGGATAATTGAGGCCCAGCACGCGAGCAGCCTTATCGAAAGCTTCGCCCGCGGCGTCATCCACCGTCTGGCCCAGCAGCGTGTAATCGGCATAGTCATTCACGCGCACCAGATGGCTGTGACCGCCCGATACCACCAGACAAACGAACGGAGGCTTCAAATCCTGCGTGGTGAGGAAGTTGGCGCTCACATGACCCTCGATGTGGTTGACAGGCACCAGCGGCAGGCGCGTGGTGTAGCTGAGGCCCTTCATGCAGTTCACGCCCGTCAGCAGCGCGCCCACCAGACCGGGGCCGTACGTGCAGGCCAGCGCATCGATATCCGCAAAGGTCATGCCTGCTTCCTTCAGCGCCTGGTCGATCACGCGGTCACACGCGTCCATATGCGCGCGGCTGGCGATTTCAGGCACAACGCCGCCGTACAGCGCATGCGTATCCACCTGCGAAAAAATCACGGAGGATACGATCTTGCGGCCGTTTTCGATGATGGCGCACGCCGTTTCGTCACAGCTGGATTCCATGGCAAGGATACGAACGTTCTCCTTGTCCTTGAGCGCAGCAAGCTTCTGCTGCATTTCGTATTGGGTATTCATGTTCTAACGTTCCTTTCGGGCAGGGGCTCTGCCCCTGCACCCCGCCAAAGGGATGAAATCCCTTTGGAATCCCATTGCCGAAGCCGCCAGGCGGCTTCGGGATGCGTATGTTTCTTGCAGGCGGATAA
>JAZKYW010000164.1:0-4758 GCA_045612325.1 Candidatus Limiplasma sp.
TGGTCTTCACTTCATAAACATTCATGTTGGCATTCTCCTTATTTGATGATGACCCTGCGGCCTTCCACGCTCAGACGGCCCTGACAGAACAGGCTGACCGCCTCGGGAAGCAGCTTCCATTCCGCTTCCTCCATAATGCGCTTCTGCAGCGTTTCGGGGGTGTCATCTTCCTTGATGGCTACTGCGCGCTGGGCAATGATGGGTCCGCCGTCGCACTCTTCGCTCACGAAGTGTACGGTAGCGCCGGAAACCTTAACGCCGTAAGCCAGCGCAGCCTCGTGCACGTGCAGGCCGTAGAAGCCCTTGCCGCAGAAGGAAGGGATGAGTGCGGGATGCACGTTCATGATGGCGTTGGGATAGGTATCCACCAGCTCGTTGGTGAAGATCACCATGCAGCCGGCCAGTACCACCAGCTGGATATCCAGCTCCTTGAGCTTGGCAACCATGGCCTGCGTCATGGAGCGGTTGTCGGCGTACGCCTTGCGGGGCACCACATAACCGGGAATGCCGGCCTTGGCAGCGCGCTCAAGGGCGTATGCGCCTTCCTTGGTGGAGATAACAGCGGTGATCTCGCCGCCGCCCAGTTCGCCGCGCTGCTGCGCATCGATCAGGGCCTGCAGGTTGGTGCCGCCGCCGGAAACCAGAACCGCGATATTAGTCTTCATTACAGGATCACCTTTTCTTCGCCTTCGATGATCTCACCGATCACGTAGGCGTCAATGCCGTTGTCCTTGAGCACGCTCAGGGCGGTCTCCACTTCAGCAGCGGGTACCACAACGCTCATGCCAACGCCCATGTTGTAGGTGTTGAACATGTCGCGCTCGGGGATGTTGTCCCACTTGGCGATCATATCAAAGATGGGCAGTACCTTCACAGCGCTCTTGTCGATCTTGGCACACAGGCCGTCGGGAATGGAGCGCGGAATGTTCTCGTAGAAGCCGCCGCCGGTGATGTGGCTGATGCCCTTTACATCCACCTTTTCCAGCAGAGCCAGGATGGGCTTTACATAGATCTTGGTGGGGGTCAGCAGGGTTTCGGCGATGGTCTTGCCGCCCAGCTCTTCGCGGGCAACGTAAAGCTCGGGGTTGTTGTTGTCGATATCAAACACCTTGCGGCACAGAGAGAAGCCATTGGAGTGGATACCGGTGGAAGGCAGGGCGATCACAACGTCGCCGGCAGCCATGCGGGTGTTGTCGAGGATCTTTTTCTTATCCACGATGCCAACGGCAAAACCGGCAAGATCGTACTCTTCCACGGGCATCAGGCCGGGATGCTCAGCGGTCTCGCCGCCGATGAGGGCTGCGCCGGACTGCACGCAGCCCTCGGCAACGCCGGAAACGATCTCGGCGATCTTTTCGGGAATGTTCTTGCCGCAGGCGATGTAGTCCAGGAAGAACAGGGGCTTGGCGCCTGCGCAGATGATATCGTTGACGCACATGGCAACGGCGTCGATGCCGATGGTGTCATGCTTGTCCATCAGGATGGCCATCTTGACCTTGGTGCCGCAGCCGTCGGTGCCGGAAACCAGCACGGGCTCTTCCATGCCTGCAACAGGCAGGCCGAAGCAGCCGCCGAAGCCGCCTACGTCATCCAGACAGCCGGCATTGCGGGTGCGGGCAATATGCTTCTTCATCAGTTCTACAGCCTTGTAGCCTGCGGTAATATCCACACCGGCAGCGGCGTAGCTTTCGGACTTGGAAATTTCATGTGCCATGGGTATATCCTCCTCTTAACCTTTTCCGTTCCAGCAGTAGGTACAAACTTTGCAAGGCTCAAGGCCGATTGCTTCAAAAATGCCTTCCAGAGACTGATACTCCAGAGATGCGAAGTGCAGCTTCTTGCAGATGGCTTCGCGCATCTTGCGGCCGCGCTCGCTGTCGCCGTCGCAGTACTCGTCCATGTGCTCAAAGCCCTCTTCGCCTTCCAGTTCCATAATGGTGGCACGGGCCAGAAGATCCATATCGGAAGTGGAGCGGGAGAAATTGAGGTACTTGCAGCCGTAGAGAATGGGCGGGCAGGCGGAGCGGATATGCACTTCCTTGGCGCCGTTCTCATACAGGAAGTCGACTGTTTCACGCATCTGGGTGCCGCGTACGATGCTGTCATCCACGAACAGAAGCTTCTTGTCCTTGATCAGCTCATGAACGGGGATCTGCTTCATCTTGGCAACCATGTTGCGTCCACGCTGCGTGGCGGGCATAAAGCTGCGGGGCCAGGTGGGCGTGTATTTGATGAAGGGACGGGCAAAGGGCTTGTCAAAGGCGTTGGCATAACCGATGGCGTGAGGCGTGCCGGAATCGGGAACGCCGCAGACATAATCGATATCCAGCGCAAGGCCCTTTTCCTTATCGTTCTTGGCCATGATCTCGCCGTTGCGGCAGCGCATGACCTCTACGTTGGAGCCTTCATAGCGGGAAGTGGGATAGCCGAAATAGGACCACAGGAACGCGCAGATCTTCATTTCCTTACCGGGAGCCTGAAGGACCGTTACGGAATCCGGCGTCAGTTCAACAATCTCGCCGGGACCGAGGTCACGCACATACTCGTAACCCAGCTTCATGCTTGCAAAGGATTCGAAGCTGACGCAGTAGCCCTCTTCGTCCTTGGAAAGAATGATGGGCGTGCGGCCTACGCGGTCGCGGGCGGCGATGAGGTTGCCGTTGTCCCTGAGCAGCAGGATGGAAGCGCTGCCGTCAATAACGCTCTGGGCAAAACGGATGCCGTCGGCAAAGCTGCTCTTCTGGTCGATGAGCGCAGCGATCAGCTCGTTGGTGTTGATGCGGCCGCCGGACATGGCGTCAAAGTGGCCGCCGCTGAAAGACAGATACTGCTGTATCAGCTCGTCGGCATTGTTGACAACGCCAATGGTGGAAATGGCATAGGTGCCAAGGTTGGAGCGGATGAGCAGAGGCTGGGGATCGCTGTCACTGATGCAGCCGATGGCAGAGGTGCCGGTCATATGATCCAGAATATGCTCAAACTTGGTGCGGAAGGGAGAGTTTTCGATATTGTGGATCTCACGCTGCAGACCGAGTTCAGGATCGTAAGCAGCTACGCCGCCGCGGCGTGTACCAAGGTGAGAATGATAGTCCGTGCCAAAAAACACGTCAAGGATACAGTTTCTGCGGGATACAGCCCCGAAAAAACCACTCATGCGATTGTCCTCCTCGTCGGTCATCGGGCCGACGTTTTTTCTATTAAGCGTTCAGGGCGGCGTCCTTCTTCAGTACGCTCTGGTGCATATCTTCGCGCATATCCAGCAGCTTCTGAGCCAGCTCGTCATCGCTCAGGGCGATCATCTGGGCAGCCAGCAGAGCGGCGTTTTCGCTGCCGTTGATGGCAACGGTGGCAACGGGGATGCCTGCGGGCATCTGTACGGTGGACAGCAGGGCGTCCAGACCGTCAAGAGCACTGGCCTTGACGGGAATGCCGATCACGGGCAGGATGCTCTGGGCAGCCAGAGCGCCGGCCAGATGGGCAGCCTTGCCGGCAGCGGCGATGATGGCGCCGAAGCCGTTTTCGCGGGCAGACTTGGCAAAAGCAGCAGCCTCCAGAGGAGTACGGTGGGCGGAATATACATGTGCCTCGTAGGGAATCTCCAGCTTCTTCAGCATCTTAAAGCAGCCTTCCAGAACGGGAAGATCACTGTCGGAACCCATAATAACGGCAACTTTTTTCATTGGTGTTTTCTCTCCTTAAACATAACGTTCGTGTAATGAAAAAATGCAGCCATCATACACGGATACCCGTGCGGCTGCATTCCATACAGGTAGGATTATAGAGGGCGATACCGTGGTAGCGTACCAACCCAAGCGCATTGCTGACTTTGGAAAAGCTCACAACTGCCCCCTCCTTCCTCACAATGACGAGTTTACCCGAATTAACGGTTTTTGTCAACCTGAAAAAGCGAACATTCATCAAAAATTAAAAATAAAAGTTTGTATTTTCCGAACGTTCACCTTTTGAAAAGCGTCAAAAAAGCCCGCTTTGCACAAAGCGGGCGAACTTTTGCCATATTACCTAAGTTTGTCTTTTGTCATTTCGACCGTTTCGATTTTGCCGAGAAAAGACATTTCCCGCACGATATCGTCACGGGTATAATTTGCCTCCGAAGAAGCAACGGCCCATATCTCAGAAGCATTCACCCGCACCCTCGCGCACACCTGACCTTCGTACCACTCAACAGCGTCCGCGACGCCAAGAATGCAGGCAGTCTGCCACTCGTTTTTCTCCCGGAGCACCTCCTGCACATAGCCCAGATTGCGGCGGTAGACCTTGCGCCTGTCTTCCGCATCACGGCTTCCCGCAGGATGCTCCACGATGACCGTTGCCGTCTGCGGCATGGAATGCATTTGCACAGAGGACGTTTCTTCCTCGCAGCCTTCCACCATACCGATGCAATTGCAAAGGTCCGTGGCAAGCATGCCTCTTTCCCCCATCTGCTGCGTAGCCATTTCTCCGGCGATGCCGTGAAGCGCGCAGGCTGTCTGCATCAATTCAAGGTCGTTCATCGTATATGCGCCCGCCGCGCGGCCCGCCAGCAGCGCCGCCATGATGCCCGTCAGCGCGTCACCGCTGCCGCCCTTTGCCATGGCAGGCGTACCGTAAGGATTGATGCCCAGCCCTTCCTTTGCGCAAAGCAGGCTGCAGCAGCCCTTCAGCACAACGGATGCGCCATAGTTTTCGCGCAGCTGAAGCGCTGCTTCTGCCGCATTTTCAAGCACGGCTGCAATAGGCTGATGCAAAAGCCTGCTTGCC
>JAZKYW010000165.1:0-11085 GCA_045612325.1 Candidatus Limiplasma sp.
GCAAGACCACCGTTTTCAATCTGCTGACCAAGGTTTATCATCCCACCACCGGTACCGTGCTGATCGACGGCAAGGATACCGCCGGTATGACCACCGTTCAGGCCAACCGTCTGGGCATTGCCCGCACCTTCCAGAACATCCGCCTCTTCGGCAACATGAGCGTTGAGGATAACGTACGCATCGGTCTTCATAACCAGATCAGCTACAGCATGCTCAGCGGCGTGCTGCGCACCCCCGCCTACTGGAAAAAGGAACGCGAACAGCACAAAAAGGCGCTGGAGCTGCTTTCCATTTTTGATATGCAGGATATGGCGGACGTGCGTGCCGGCTCTCTGCCGTACGGTGCACAGCGCCGTCTGGAGATCGTGCGCGCGCTGGCGACCAATCCCAAACTGCTGCTGCTGGACGAGCCTGCCGCAGGCATGAACCCCCATGAGACCGAGGAACTGATGGAGAACATCATCAAGATCCGCGATCAGTTCCAGATCGCCATCATGCTCATCGAGCACGATATGAATCTGGTCATGGGCATCTGCGAAGGCATCTGCGTGCTCAACTACGGCCGTATCATCGCCAAGGGCACCGCAAGCGAGATCCAGTCCAATCCCACCGTTATCGAAGCCTACCTTGGCAAGCGTAAGGAGGATTGACGATGAGCCTGCTCAAAGTTGATAATATCCACGTATTCTACGGCGCCATCCACGCCATCAAGGGCATTTCCTTTGAGGTAGAGGAGGGCGAGATCGTTACCCTGATCGGCGCAAACGGCGCGGGCAAGTCCACCACGCTCAACACCATCGCCGGTCTGCTCAAGCCCCGCGAAGGCCGCATCACTTTTGACGGCAAGAACATCACCGGCATGCCTGCCAGCAAGATGGTTTACAACGGCATGGCGCTTTGTCCCGAAGGCCGCCGCATTTTCCAGCAGATGACCGTGCGCGAAAACCTCGAAATGGGCGGCTACTCCCGTCCCAAGATCGAGATCGCCGATTCCATGGAGGATGTGTTTAACCGCTTCCCCCGCCTGCGCGAGCGTGAAAAGCAGATCGCAGGTACCCTGTCCGGCGGCGAACAGCAGATGCTGGCCATGGGCCGTGCTCTGATGTCCAAGCCCAAGCTGCTGATGCTGGACGAGCCTTCCATGGGTCTTGCGCCCATCCTTGTTGAACAGATCTTTGATATCATCAGAGAACTGCATGACGCCGGCACCACCATCCTGCTGGTAGAACAGAACGCGCAGATGGCCCTTTCCATCGCCGACCGCGCCTACGTGCTCGGCACCGGTCAGGTGACCATGAGCGGCCCCGCTGCCGATGTACTGGCGGATGACCGCGTGCGCGCTGCCTATCTGGGCGGCTGATGCGCCGATGAACGTGCTGCGCTATCTGACGCTCAGGGAGGACGCATCCCTCAAAACGCAGGCAGCGGAGTGGTTCCACAGCAAGTGGAGCGTGCCGCAGCAAGCCTACGAAAGCTGCATGCAGGCGTACCTTGACGGGCAGACCGAATACGGCTGGTATCTGTGCATGGACGGGGAGAAAATCGTTGCAGGGCTTGGCGTGATCGATAATGATTTTCATGACCGCAAGGATCTTTCACCCAATATCTGCGCTGTCTATACCGAGCGGGATTACCGCTGCCGCGGCATTGCCGGCACGCTGCTCAACATGGCAGTGGAGGATTTGCGCAAGAAGGGCATCACTCCCGTTTACCTGTTGACCGACCACATCGGTTTTTACGAACGATACGGCTGGGAATTCTGCTGCATGGTTCAAGAGGATGGCCAGCTGGCGCCTGCAAGGCTGTATATTCATCGCTAAGTAAAAGAAAATCCCTCCGCATGAGGCTGTTCATGCGGAGGGGTTTATTTATATGATCACAGATGATCAGACATCCAGTACGTCCCACAGATTGTCGCCGGCACCGAGACGGTAGATGGACTTGAAGCCGGCCTTCTTGATCATGTCATAGGCCATGTCGAAAGCACAGGTGAGGTTGTTGCAGTCGTGGCAGTCGGAGGTGATGGTCACCTTGCCGCCCATCTCACGCCATGCATTGAGCAGTTCCTGAGTGGGATAGGGGTCGGGAATATAGCCGCGGGAGATGCCGCCGGTGTTTACCTCCAGCACACCGCCGCAGGGGAAGGCACGCTCCAGAGCGTTAAGGGCAATTTTGCGATAGGCGGGCGCTTCGGGATCAAAAAGCTGCTTTTTGACGGCCCACTTGCGGATGAGGTCAAAATGGCCGATGATCTCGGGCTTTTCACGGTTGAGGAATTCTACAAAAAGATCATAGTAGTGCTGGGTGAGAGCGATGCCGTCGCCGGCGAATTTCTCATCGCGGTATTTGAGCAGCACATCGGGGTCGCCGTCAGCCTGGGGCGCATTGTCATCAGCATAGAAATAGTGCATGGAGCCCAGGCGGTAATCAACGCCGCGTACCAGTTCCAGCGCTTCGGGGGTGGCCATGGCGTCCAGCTCAACGCCGCACCAGATGCGCACGCCGTCATGAGAGGGCTGCAGAGAGCGGATGTGCTGGAAGTACTTTTCCTGGTTTTTGGGCTTCATGGACCAGGTGGAAGCAAAGCCGGGGTTGCCGTGGCCGGAGAAGCCAAGGCTGACAAAGCCGTTGGCCTTTGCGGCTGCGATCATTTCCTCGGGCTTGTTCTTACCGTCGCAGTAAGTAGAATGCGTGTGAGAGTTGCTCAGGAAGGGAATCATTTGCTTTTGCTCCTTACTATCATGAAAATCCGGCGCGGCTGATGAAAGCCGCGCCGGCCTGAATAGGCTGATTAATTCAAACGACCATCGTTATGCTTCCGGCTCCATCAGACCCAGATCGCCATCCTTGCGCAGATAGAGCACGTTGGTACGGTCGGTTTCTACGTTGACAAATACGAAGAAGCTGTGGCCAAGCAGTTCCATCTGCAAAATGGCGTCTTCCACACTCATGGGACGCACGGGGAACGTCTTGGTACGCACGATCTTGCGTGCAGTTTCTTCAACAGCGGGCGCTTCGGCGTCGTATTCCAGCTCTTCGGGCTTGAATGCGTCCTCACGCAGGCGCTTATCCAGCTTGGTTCGGTGTTTATGGATCTGACGTTCCAGCTTGGCCAGAGCCTGGTCAATGCTGACGTAGAGGTTATCATCGTTGGAAGCTTCGGCGCGCAGCGTCACGCCGCCGACCGGTACCGTGATCTCGCAGGTGCGGCGATTGTTCTTTTCCTTGGCGAGGCGTACAAAGATCTCGGCGTTCTGGTCGAGATAACGTCCCATTTTGGAAACCTTGCGCATGATGCGATCGTTGATGCCGGTGGTAACTACCATATTTTTAGCGGTGATGGTCGTCTTCATAGTTTTACTCCTTTATAAACGAAATCAGCCTTTGCGGAAGGGAATACCAAAAATGTGCGGGTGCCAATGGAACCACGCTCCTTTCCGAAAAATATGGTCGTGCGGGCAGGCGATCTTTTCCCGCAGCGTTGTCATCTCGTACTCTTCTATCGTGTGTTGTATATTTTCGACACGTCACGGGCGGATTCCTGCAAGCAGATGTGAATAAAACGTAACATTGAAAGGCAGGTCTTTCATTTGTAATATACCCGCTGCCGCGCATGGCGAAACCAAAGGGGAAATGTAAACAAACCTAAAATTTCATCCGCCGAATGTGCAATTGAACGCGCAAATGGGGTATAATGGAACAAAGGAGTTGAGGAAAATGATCAGCATCCGCCCGCTTACCCACGAGGATGACCTGACGGCGGTGGGGCAGCTGTATGCGTGCAGCTGGAAGGAGACCTATCAGCGCCTGCTTCCGCAGCATTTTCTGGACAGGCTGACGCACGACCGCTGGAGCGCCGTTTTGCGTGCCAATCCGTCTTCCTCGCTTGGGCTTTTTGAGGATGACGTGCTCATCGGCACGGCGATGCTAGGCTTTGGCAATCAGGAGGACCGTGAGGGCTACGGCGAAATCGTGAGCCTCTATCTGCTGCCCGAAAAGGTGGGGCAGGGCCACGGACGCAGATTGCTTGAGGGCGCACTTGAGCATTTCAGGTCATGGGGCTGTGAAAACGTGTGCCTGTGGGTGATGTGCGGCAACACGCATGCGGTGTATTTTTACTTGCATATGGGCTTTCATCCCACGGGCCGTATCCAGACGGAAAACTACGGCGGCGAAAACGTGGAGCTGATGGAATTGGTGCGCAGCCTGTAACGGGCGCAAAATGCACTTTTCATCAAACAAAGGCAAATGTCTTTGCAAAACACATAATATCAGGTATAATAGTTCATATCTGTGCGCCTTTTTGCGCGTTATTTTGCTATCTCTGGAGGAGTTTCTATGTTTCGACGGGCTCTTGGTTTGCTGCTTGGTTTGATGCTGGTGGTGCTTCCCGCTTTCAGCTCGGCAGAGAATGCCTTTATCATGGCGGGCTTTGACGGCAAGGACAGCACCCGCACTTGGGAAGGCAACGGTTTTTTCACCCGCATGGAAGCCAGAACAGGCCTCAGCTTTACGTTCCAGCAGTATAACGATGCCGCTGCATGGCAGGCTGCCAAGGACGCCATGTTCGCCCAGGGCGGCGAACTGCCCGACGTGCTGTTCAAGGCTGCGCTGACCACCGATGAACTGATCCGCTACACCGAAAGCGGTCAGCTGATCGACCTGCTGCCCCTGCTGGAGGAAAACGCCCCCAACCTTTGGGCGCTGCTTCAGGAAAATCCCGACTGGCTCAAGGCCATCACCCTGCCCAACGGCAAGGTAGGCGCGCTGCCCGCGCTGCAGGAGCTGGCTCCGCAGAACGCCATGTGGATCAACAAGGCATGGCTGGACAAGCTGGGTCTGCAGGAGCCCACCGATATGGAAAGCCTGACCAAGGTGCTCAGAGCCTTCCGTGACCGCGACCCCAACGGCAACAACAAGAAGGACGAAGTACCTATGCTGTTCCTCGGCTCCTGGGAGCTGAAGTTCTTCTCCCATGCGTGGGGCGTGGTTGCCAACGATTACAACATCTACCTCGCTGACGGTCAGGTGCATTACTGGCCGCAGGAGGACAGCTTCTTCGAGCTTGCCCGGACCATGCGCGACCTCTATGCCGAGGAACTGCTGGACCCCAACGGCTTTGCCACTTCCGATGCCATCCGCTGCGTAACGGATTCCGATGCGGATATCACCTACGGCGCGTTCTTTGCGCCTACGCCCCTCACGCTGCTGCCCTATACCAACGGCACCGAAAACTATGTGGTGATGGGTCCCTTCGAATATGAAGGCAAGGCCGTGTACCGCGACCTTATCGGTCAGGTCACCCGCGGCACCTTTGCCATCACCTCCGCCTGTGAAGACCCCGCCGCTCTGCTGCGCTGGGTGGATATCCTCTACACCGAGGAAGGCGCTATCGAAGCCATGGCCGGTGAGGAAGGCGTTAATTACGCCTACCGTGAGGAAGACGGCCGCTGGGATTGGGTCGGCGGCGCGGAAACGCTGGGTCTGACCGGCCTTGCCGAGCTTACGGTATACGAAAGCGGCGATATGCCCTGGCTGTTCCCGCTGGCATTCAACGATAAGTACGTTGAGGCCAACGTAGGCCGCATGAACGCGGAACTTTCCTCTCTGCAGGCACAGACGGTAAAGCCTTTCCCCACCTATACGCTTACGGAAGAAGAAAACGCCTACGTAGGCAGCCTGCAGCTGGAGCTTGGCAGGTATGTGGATGAAATGCTGGCACGCATGGTGATTGGTGAGATCAAAATCAATGACGAGACCAAAGCGGAATTCCTCAGCGGTCTTGAAGAGCGCGGCGTGGCGGATATGATCGCCTTCTGGCAGGAAATTGCTCAGCGCTAAGGATATATCATCGATAACGACGGTAAGGATGGTTGGATCAATGAATAAGTACGCCCAGATGATCAGCCGGCTGAAAACGCCTGAGGTGATCCGTCAGCTCAATGAAATTTACGGTCAGCGCGAAGGCATGCTGGTTTCCCAGAGCATGCGCTATACCCGTCTGCTCAAGAAGCACGAGGAGATCGTGAACGATCCCGAAAACGTATACATGATCAGCGCCCCCGGTCGTACCGAGATCGGCGGCAACCACACCGACCACAACCGCGGCAAGGTGCTGGCGGCAGCGGTCAACCTGGACACGCTGGCTGCGGTCAGCCCCCGCAATGATCAGATCGTCAACATCCACAGCGAAGGCTATGCGCCCCTGAGCATCGACCTGAACGAGCTGGATGTCAACGAAGCCGAAAAGGGCACCACTGCCGCGCTGGTACGCGGCGTAGCTGCTAAAATGAAGGAAGAGGGCTTTGCCATCGGCGGTTTTGACGCCGTGATGACCTCCACCGTGCGCAGCGGCAGCGGCCTGAGCAGCTCCGCGGCTGTGGAAGTACTGCTGTGCGCCATTTTTGACGAGCTGTACAACGGCAATAAGCTGGACGCCAAGCAGCGCGCCCGCATTTCCCAGTACGCCGAGAACGTTTACTTTGGCAAGCCCTGCGGTATGCTCGACCAGATGGCCAGCTCTCTGGGCGGCCTTGCCTATATGGATTTCAAGGAGGATGATCCCTCCCTGCAGGCGGTATCCTACGATTTTGCCGCCAAGGGCTACGCACTGGTGGTGGTCAATACCGGCGGCAGTCATGATGACCTGACCGATGAATACGCTGCCGTGCCTGCCGAGATGCGCGCTGTTGCCGCTTACTTTGGCGAAAGCAGCCTGCGCCGCGTGATGCCCGAAAGCTTTATGCAGGCCATTCCTCAGCTGCGCAAAAACCTCAAAATCAGCCATGTGGACCGTGCCATCATGCGCGCAGGTCACTATTTCGAGGAAAACCGCAGGGCTGCCGAGCAGGTCAACGCCCTCAAGCGTGATGACCTGGATACCTTCTTCAAGCTGATCATTGAAAGCGGCCGCAGCAGCTACTGCTATCTGCAGAACATCTTTGCCTCCTCCGACCGTCAGGAGCTTGCTCTGGGCCTGATGCTGAGCGAGCAGAAGCTCAGCGGCATCGGCGCATGGCGCGTACATGGCGGCGGCTTTGCGGGCACCACGCTCAACTTTGTGCCTGTCAAGCAGCTGGACAGCTTTGTCAAGGAAATGGAAGCCGTCTTTGGCGAGCGCAGCTGCAACGTGATCGATATCCGTCCCGTTGGCCCCGCCTGCATCAGGCTGGGCTGACCGTCCCGAACGTTTCGGCGAGTGCTTTGACGGGTATAAAGGATACGTAGGATGTACCATTCTTTCCTCAAAAGGAGAATGAAAAGATGAAACGTATTTTCTGGATCGTGCTGGACAGCGTGGGCGCAGGCGCTCTGCCGGACGCCGCGCTTTACGGAGACGCCGGCGCCAACACGCTGGGTCACATTATCGAAAACGCTGCGCCCAAACTGCCCAATATGGAAAACATGGGCCTTGGTCTCATCCTCAATGTGGGCGGCAGCAAGCCTGTCAGCGGCGAGGGCGCATACGGCCGCGCTGCGGAGCTTTCCGCCGGCAAGGATACCACCACCGGTCACTGGGAGCTGACGGGCCTGAAGCTGGAAAAGCCGTTCCCCACCTATCCCGAAGGCTTCCCGCCCGAGGTCATCGGCGCGTTTGAAGAGGCCATCGGCACCAAAACGCTGGGCAACTACCCTGCCAGCGGCACCGCCATTCTGGATGAACTGGGCGAGGAACATCTCAAAACCGGCTATCCCATCGTGTACACCTCCGGCGACAGCGTGTTCCAGATCGCCTGCCATGAGGATCTTTATCCCGTGGAAAAGCTGTACGAAATGTGCAAAAAGGCGCGTGAACTGCTGGTGGGCGACCACTATGTGGGCCGCGTCATCGCCCGCCCCTTCACCGGCACGGGCAAGGGCGCGTTCAAGCGCTCGCTGCACCGCCGCGATTACTCCGTTGAGCCCAACGGACGCACCGTGCTGGATGCGCTGAAGGAAAACGACATCTTCACCATGGGCATCGGCAAAATCGAGGATATCTTCTGTATGCACGGTCTGTGCGAAAGCGACCACGCCGCGGGCAATCCCAACTGTGTGGATGCGCTGCTGAAGGTGATGAAGCGCGATTTTGAAGGCCTTGTCTTTGTCAATCTGGTGGACTTTGACAGCGTGTACGGTCACCGCCGAGACGTCAAGGGCTACGCTGAAGCGCTTGAGTATTTTGACAAGCGTCTGGATGAGATCAAGGCGCTGATGAACGATGATGACCTGCTCATCATCACCGCCGACCACGGCTGCGACCCCGTGCACACCGGTACCGACCATACCCGCGAATATGTGCCCGTTTTGTGCTGGCACCGCGGCATGAACGGCCTTACCGACCTTGGCACGCGCAAAACCTATGCGGATATTGCCGCCACCGTTGCCGAGATCTTCGGCCTCGAAGAGCGGTTCAATGCAGAATCTTTCGCAAAACTGCTGTAATACAGAAAGGAAGTACGACAATGGAAAACAAGTGCTACATGGAAAAGATCAATACTGCCGCTGCTGCCATCGAGGCTGCCTGCGGTAAGGCTGACATTGCTGTTGTTCTGGGCAGCGGTCTGGGCGGCTATGTAGACGCTCTGCAGGATGCCAAGAAACTGCCTTATGCCGATATCCCCGGCTTCCCCGTATCCACCGTGCCCGGTCATGCCGGCTGCTGGTGGGTAGGTACCCTGCACGGCAAGCGCGTGTACATGATGCAGGGCCGCTTCCACTCCTACGAGGGATATGACCAGTGGACTGTTACCCTGCCCATCCGCGTGATGGCCAAGCTGGGCGTGAAGACCGTCATCCTCACCAACGCTTCCGGCGGCGTGAACACCTCTTTTGAGCCCGGCGACCTGATGCTCATTACCGATTGCATCAACTTCTCCGGCAAGAACCCCCTCACCGGCCCCAATTTGGACGAGTTCGGTCCCCGCTTCCCCGATATGAGCCGCGCTTATGACCGCGACCTGCAGAAGCTGGCTGTGGATACCGCCGAAAAGCTGGGCATCAAGCTGCAGCAGGGCGTGTACTGCTGGTTCAACGGTCCCTGCTTCGAATCTCCCGCTGAGATCCGCATGGCCCGCATCATCGGCGCTGACGCCGTTGGCATGTCCACCGTGCCCGAGACCATCGTTGCCCGTCATTGCGGCATCAACGTTCTGGGCCTGAGCTGCATCACCAACATGGCTGCCGGCATTCTGGACCAGCCCCTCAACCACGAGGAAGTCATGGAGACCGGCGAGCGCGTGAAGGATACCTTCCGCAAGCTGGTTGACGGCGTGATCGAAGCCATGTAAGCAGAGGGCTCTCAGAAGGCTTTTCTGTTTGAAACTGTATCAAGGATGCCTGAGCATGTTGAGTGCTCAGGCTTTCCTGTATGTGCATCAGGTTTCTCCGGTTTCGCGCAAACACAAGCATCAAAGGGAGTGTTCCCGTTATGGTTGAGTATCTGATTCAAAATTTCGGAGCCATTGGTGATGGCGTTGCATTGAACACCGAGGCCATTCAGAAGGCAATTGACGAGGCCGGAAAAGCGGGCGGCGGACGCGTTGTCGTTTCAGGCGGCACATTCAAAACGGGCAGCCTGCAGCTTCGCAGCTTTGTGGAATTGCATATTGCGGCAGATGGCGTGCTTCTCGGCAGTGAGCGCTGTGAGGATTATCCTGAATATCCGGATGCAAAGCATGTGGAAGTTCCGCTGCTGCCGCGCTGGCGTTCAAGCTGTCTCGTCTTTGCTGATGAGTGCTATGGCATCGCCATCACCGGCGCAGGCGTCATCGACTGCAACGGCGAGCATTTTGTGCGCAAACTGGACGAGGCGCACTGGGGCTGGGCGTATGCGCGCATCAACGCGCCCACACCGCCACGCGCTGTGTTTCTTACAGGCTGCCGTCATGTGCGTCTGCAGGATGTGACCATGATCAATCAGCCCGCAGGCTGGTCGTACTGGATCCACGATTGTGATTATGTGCGCATGAACGGGCTGAACATCATTGCGAATGTGGAATACCCCAACAATGACGGTATTCACATCAATTCCAGCCGTCATGTGACCGTGTCAGACTGCAACATCACCTGCGGCGACGATTGTCTGGTGCTGCGCGCAAACAACGCATCGCTTAAGCAAAACAAAGTCTGCGAGCATGTGACCATCACCAACTGTAACCTGACCAGTTATTCTGCGGGCGTGCGCATCGGCTGGACGAATGACGGCGTGATCCGCAACTGCACGCTTTCCAATCTGGTGATGATCGATTCCTCCACCGGCATCAGTATCTATATTCCGGCATACAGGCGTAAGTCGGAGCAGGATCTCAACAATTCCGGCGGTTCGGATGTGGGGCGTGAGGCCACTGTGATCGAAAACATTTCTTTCAGCAATATTCTGATGGACAAGCAGGCAGGCTATCCCATTCACATCCATATGGACCGTGAAGAATGGCTGGAAATCGGCGCGATTCATGACCTGTATTTTACCAATATTCACGCCCGCGGGCCGGAGCTTCCCTGCTTTGAAGGCCGCCCGGACTGCATGATTGAAAACGTGCATCTGAATAACTGCACCTTTGAACAGACGGACGGTTCAGAGTTTGAAAATCGCGTTTCACACGGCCCCATCAACGTGGACAGCAGTGCTGCGCATCCCATGGTCGTGCGTTATATCCGTGGGTTGCAGCTGAACAATACCCGCATTACCGCCAACTGCTGATTCTATACGACTTCTTCCCTGCGTATGCTGTTTGCAAGGACAGCCCGTGGGGAAGGAGTTTTTTGTATGGTGAAAAAATGGTTTGCATGGCTGCTTGCGCTTGTGCTGGCGTGGGGGACGGCATCCGCCGCACCGCTGGAAACGAACGTGCCGATGGAATTGACGTCGCCATCCGCCATGCTGGTGGAGGCGGAAACGGGGACGGTGATTTTTGAAAAAGGCGCGGATGAAAAACGGCAGGCGGCAAGCATTACCAAATTGATGACGCTGCTCATCTGCCTTGAAAAAATCGAGGCGGGGGAAATCAGCCTGAAGGATGAAATCACCGTCAGCCCCACAGCGGCAGGACAAATCGGCGGTCAGGCACTTTTGGATGCGCATGCGGTCTATCCTTTGGAAACGCT
>JAZKYW010000166.1:0-7963 GCA_045612325.1 Candidatus Limiplasma sp.
ACAGTAGAAAACGGTTTCGGGCTCAGACTGTACCAGACAGGCATCGTCGTGAGTATGCTCGGCAATGCAGCAGATGAACTCACCGTTTTCGTTGAAGCAAACTTCGGCGTGGACATGCTCTGCCAAACCACAGTAGAAAACAGCTTCAGGTTCAGGCTGTACCAGACAGGTATCGTCGTGAGTATGCTCGGCAATGCAGCAGATGAACTCACCGTTTTCATTGAAGCAGACTTCGGCGTGGACATGCTCTGCCAAACCACAGTAGAAAACGGTTTCGGGCTCAGACTGTACCAGACAGGTATCGTCGTGAGTATGCTCGGCAACGGTACAGATCAATTCTGCGTTTTCATCAAAACAGTCCAAAGCGTGAAAGTGCTCTTGTAGGCCGCAAGAATACTCGTTTTGAACATTTTCGGGAACGATGGCGTCTGAAGGAGCGTGCTGCATCTCTTCTGACGTAAACTCGTTTGAGCTGTCCGAAGTTTCGTCAACGATTTCTTCGTTGGGTTCAACCGTTGCGTTCGACTCAGGCGCCTGATCCGAGGGAATGGTGAAAATAAGGTTGTTCTCTTCGTCGAAAACTTTCTGTTCGTTTTGGGCCAGAAGATAGTTTTCGTTGATGGGCAGGATGCCGTATCCCAGAATCTGTTTATCGTTCTTAGGGTATTCTTGAGCAACGACGCGGTTGTCTTTGTTGCCTTCGATGGTGAAGACTTTGTCGTTACACGCAGTCACGATGCCAACATGATCGGCCTGCTGGTCCTTGTCCCAGTCAAAGAAAATCAAATCGCCCTTTTTGGGTTCGTAGCCGTCGGCTTCTTGATACGTGTCCTGCTGTTTCAGGTCAATGATCCAGGTCTGGCAGCCGGCGCCCAGCGGCATATCTTCCACTTCGGCATAATGGATGCAGAAGGAGGCGAACATGGCGCACCAGTCGCCATAGGGGGAGCCGTACCACTCGCCATAGCGTGTGTAGCCCCTGCTGGTTTCTCCATCATCCAGCACGATATAGTTCTTGGAGCTTTCGCGATATCCAAGTTGTGTTTGGGCGATGGCAATCACGTCTTCGGACCAGTCGCCGCTGAGGATTACGTCATGAAAGGTACGCTTCCAGTCCCTTTCGCGTTCTACATCGGCAGAAAAATCGGAATAACAGATCAGAGTATGAATGTGTTCTTCCTTTTCGCACGTCAGCAGTTGGACGTCTGTGCAGGCATCTGTATGGGTGTGTTTCTCGTCCGCAGGCAGACCGCAGGCTGCATTGGTTTCAAGCGGAAGGTAGCATTCATCTGTGTGTACGTGCAAACGTTCTTCGGGAAGATCGCACAGCAAGCGGTCGTACATTTCGATTTCATCTTCGTTGCAGAACAGCACGGTGGCATAAGTGTAGCATTCGGCTGCATGCACATGCCCTTCGCTTTCGATAAGCGAGCAGATGATTACATGTTCATGACAGGAATCGTCGTGTACGTGATTTTCCGGCTGCGTGCAAACAATTAAGGGCTGCGAATAGCAGGCGTTATGATGTGCATGTTCCTCATAGACACAATGCAGCGTAGCTTCGTAGCAGCTGTCGTTGTGTACATGATTTTCCTGTGTACTGCAATTCAGTTCACGCTGGGTGTAACATGATCCATCATGCACATGCGTTTCATCAATGTTTTTACACAGCAAAACTTCCGGTGTGAAGCATTCGACGCCGTGGACATGGTTTTCTTCAGTTGTGCAATGCAGATTGCCGCGAATGTAGCACTGTTCCTGATGTGTGTGTTCGTAATTGTGCCCACATATAAGTTCGCTTGGTGAATAGCACGCATCATCGTGCACATGGTTTTCCAAAACTGTGCAAAGCAGTACTTCGCTAATGTCAAAGCAACTGTCGTTATGCGTATGCGGCTGTGTTTCCTCCAAGTCGCATATAATCGTGTCTTTTTGTACTACGTAGCAGCTTTCATCATGCGTGTGCGTGATGATTGGCTCAAAGCATGCGTCAGTATGGCTATGGTACGAAACTTCCGGCTCCATACAGATCAAAATGCGCTGGTCAGACTGCGCCGCCTGTACATAGCAATGCTCAGCATGGGTATGGGTTTCCATGCCGCAGAATGTTGCTTTTTCTTGGGTGATAGCCGGTAGGATCAGTGCATAGGTGGTGCAAAAGACAACAAGACATCCCAGAAAACGCATGAGCTTTTGCATCATGCGTTTTCTGCGACGCCTCTTTCTGTATGCCTCTGCTTTTCTCGAGTATGCGCGATCCATGAGATAGCTTCTTTCTAACAAAATAGTATTTAATGGATAGGACCAAAGTCGCTTAGGGGCCACACGCGGAAAACAATTTTACCCACCACCTGCTCTTTGGCAATACATCCGACTGTACTGCTGCGACTGTCAATGGAGGTTTCGCGATGGTCGCCCATCAGAAAGTAACGGGATTCCGGTACCTGATAGGGGAATTCAAGGTCGCATTCGCCTAAAGCCTTTTGGGAAACATAGGGTTCATCAAGGTCTACGCTGTTGACGCGCACCGTGCCCTCGGAACTGATGGCTACGATATCGCCGGGGCCTGCAATAACGCGTTTGACCAGAATTTTATTGCCAATATAGAAGGCCGCCAAGTCGCCTTGATGAAATTCACTGCTCTTGAGGGACAGTACAATCTGGCCTTCCTCCAGAGTGGGGGTCATAGACGAACCGTAGATCTGCAACACAGGCATCCACAGTGTGGCTACCAGAATGGCGAATGCAGCTACCGTAATCAGTGTATAAACAGTGCTCTTTAGTACACGTACGAAACGGAACTTATAACGTTCGCGTTTTAATTCGGCTTGCAGTTCACCGATCGCGGGAATCGGCCTTTTTTTCTTGTGCTTCAAAGTTTTCACTCCGCTGCGGTATAATCATCGATTATTTGGGCTTGATATCCCTCAGCGTACGCAGATAACGTGATGTTCTGTGCATGGCACCTGCTTTTTGCGGTTCCGACTGAGGTTTGGCGTAGGGGTTGGGCTGCGTGGCTTGCTGCAAAAATTGGGTATAGGGCATTCCTGAATACGCTGACGACTTGTTTGCCTGGCTGGTGGCGGATTCCGGCCTTGTATAAGCAGGCGCCTCGTCATATGCATGGTCAGGAGCGATCAATTGTGCCTTGCAATATTTCTGCGTGTTTTCCATATACTCATTGCAGGCTGCCTGAGCTGCTTCGAAAACGCCGTTGAGGATCAAAGAAGCCTCTGCAATTGAGCCGGCGTTGCGGATGGCGATTTCTCTTTTTTTCAGTTGAGCTTCCGCCTTCTCCAGCTTTTCGCGTGTTTCCTGCAGTTCCTTGCTCTGATCGATTAACATTTCCAGAAGATCAGCTCTGGATAGTCGTTTTAGTTCCTTCTCAGTCATAACTCCTCCGCGCGGTAATCTTTGCCTCTTTTTTTCTCCGGTAAAAAAAGATGGATTGTTTACCAGAGATGCGGAACAAGATCACAGAAATCGATTTGCAAAACAAGAATTTAGCCATCGTAAAGAAACCGTAACAATTATATAATATCTTAAAACAAAAGTCTATAATTATTCTCGAAAAAAGTCGAAAAATAGTTATTTTTTATGAATCATGATTGCTGAATAAGTAAAATGGTAGCCGGCTTGTTTGTTCGAACTGTTGCCGGGGCTCAGAAACAACTGAAAAGGCCTGATATCTGTGCTTTCTAGCTGAATATTGTCGCTATAGGGAACACCGATGACGAAAGCAAGCGCGACGACGGCGCCAAGCGCAGTACCGCTGGATACATCCAGCGTAGAAACATCCGCCAAAGGATTACGCAGAAGACCTTGCATCGCAGCGCCGCACAGCGACAAAGCTGCGCCAACCAGTGCTTCTTCGCAGCCCGGAGTGCACAGAATTTCGCAATCAGCGGGGTCAAGTACCACGATGCGGGTGAAAGGGCCTTCGAGGGTCGCTTCGCGGTCGAACATATCGGTCACAGTGAAGGATTCGGTCATCGCGCAGGTCATGCTGAACACCATCAGCAGGGCAAGAAACAGGAAAACCATTTTCTTGGATAGAGTAGTCTCTCCTCATTTTTTGATCAAATAAAGTCGCGAAAGGGGGCTTTTTCGGTAATAAAAAAGCGTCCCTCCCTGAGGAACACTAAGCAGACTGAAGGTCGGATAGCATATCCCACCCCCAGGGGAATGATGGTACTGCGGTGTAAACAAGTCTCCCGGATTAGCTTCATCCTACTTGCACACCTTCACGCTTTCGTAGTGGTTTCTTGTTGTGCTTTCGTTGGCTTCACGGTTACTGGTATAGCTCGGAAATCTCATCCGATTCCAATGACGTTCTCTGCCACAGAAGAACGCCGCGTATCGCTACGCAGATACACCGGCTATTCATTTGCCAATATCTATATATAAGCACATCATGGGGGCGGATTCAATCCGTACGCGTATTTTTTGGCGGCATCAGTCGTGAAGAGGCTGATAGCTGCCATCCTTATTCAGCACAAAACCTTCTCCGCTTTGAACCTGAAAATCATAGTAACAGCCGACGGGGCGCGCAGCGCTTTCCATAATGGCCATGAGGGTGCCGCCGTGGGCGATAATGGCGCAATCTTCTGTTTGGCTTTGAATCTTCTGAAAAGCGCGGACACACCTTTCGGCGAACATGGCGCGGCTTTCGCCGTTCGGAAAGGGCATTTCGCCACCCGAATCAATCCACGTCTGATAATCGGTATTGCCGTTGAGCTCGGCGTAGTTCTTGTTTTCAAAGTCGCCAAAGTCGCATTCGCGGAAGTCTGTCACGGTTTCAATAAGGACATTCGGATAAAGGAGTGCGGCAGTTTCAAGGCAGCGTTTCATAGGGCTGGTAAATACACGTTTGACAGGCGGGTACTGCTTATCCTTCAATTCTGCAATGCCTTGTTCACACAGCGGTTCATCCGTTCGGCTGCCGATGTAGCGGCGCTCCAGATTGCCCTGCGTTTTGCCATGGCGAATCAGTACCCATTTCATTTGATGCGCACCCCGATTCCGCACACACAGCGGGTGACGTTTTGAGCGTTCTGTGCGATAACGCACAGTGCGCGGCCGACAGCTTCACGGAAGGCACGGTCTTGGGCTGCCATGGGAACAACGCCTGCGCCCACTTCGTTGGCGATTACAACGGCGTTGGGATGTTCCGTGCAGAACTGACAGGCAAAGATGCGGGGATCCTGTCCATCCTGCAAAACCGCTTTGCGGATGGTTTCATGAAAATCAAAAAACAATTCAGCGCTCGGGTTTTCCTGCTGCGCCAGCTCGGCCTGTCCCTGATATACGCCGCCTACATACAGTTTCATCAAAGCTTTCCTCCCAAGACAATTACAAAGGTCAAAACCAGTTCAGTGATCTGCAAAAACCAGCCTGCCAGATCACCTGTTACACCGCCGAAGTTTTTGGTTGCCATGTGCTTATAGTACAACAGGCACAGCACGGCTGCCAAAAGACAGATTATGCTCAGCCAGCCGCCCGCAATAAACCAGCATGCCGCGCAGAAAAGCGCGTAAATGACGTAGCTCAAGGTGACTATGCGCCTGTGCGCAGCTTGTGCAAATGCATCCAGCATGCCATTGGGGCGTGCGCTTTGAAAAGATGCCATCGCCCACGCACTCAGTGCGCGGGTGAGCACAAATACGCAGGGAAGCATTGCGGCGTTTTTGGATGATACTTCGCTGAGAATAGCAGCATCCAGCAGCAGATAGGAGACGCAGCCAATGACGGCAAACGCGCCCACATGACTGTCTTTCAGTATTTCCAAACGGCGTTCTCTGGTCTGCCATGAGGCGACGGCGTCGCTTGTATCCATAAAGCCATCCATATGGATACCGCCCGTTACCAGAAGCGGAATCAGAGCACCGACCGTTCCGCGCAGAACGGGGCCAATGACAAGCGCATCGCACAGCCAAAACCAGCCCCATAAAATGAGACCGATCACAGCACCGATGAGCGGGAAGAAACACATGGTGTATTTGCGGTTTTCATCGTTCCATTCTATCTGCGGCATGGGAATGCGCGAATAGGTGGAAAAAGCGATGATCATGGAACGAATCACACGCATGGCAATACTCCTTTCACACAGATGGGGATAGAATAGATCACTTCCACCACGGTGTCAGCCAAGGCGGCAGCTTGGTGGTTGATTTCTGCCAGCTGACGCAGATATTCCTGCGTGGAATCTGCATAATCAACACCGTCCGAAAATACATCGTTGGTCACCATCACCAGATGGAGGCATTTCTTTGCAAGTTCTTTCAGCGAAGGAATGATACGTTTGACATCGCCGCTGTCAAACATTTCGTTAGCCATCAGGTTGACCAGATCCTCCAAAAGGACGATACTGCCTTCTTCAACCTTTGCGGAAGCCAAATCTTTTTCGCATTCAATGGTGAAAAAACCTTTATCCGCGCGCTGTGCACGGTGACGAGCCACGCGTTTGGCGGATTCCTCGTCATACACCTGCATGGTAGCGATGTAGATGCGCTTTTCACCGGGCAGCGAGGCGATCAGCTTTTCTGCCCAGGTGGATTTTCCGCAGCCGCTGCCGCCTGTTACCAATACAATCATTTGTGTTCCTCCTGCGGTGTATAGGCTTCCATGCCCAGGTCATCAAAGGTGTGAGGGCCGTGATACACTTTGAGAGCCATATCGAGCATCGGAATTAAGGCAACTGCACCCGTGCCTTCGCCCAAGGCCATATCTGCATGCAAAACAGGGTGAAGATCGAGCTCTTCCATGATGCGAAGCATGGCAGGTTCGCGGCTCATGTGGGAGGGCAGCATGCATTCCACCGCCTTGGGGCAGATGCGCGCGGCTGTGAGCGCTGCAACGGCAGAGATCACACCGTCGATGATAACGGGAACGCCATGCTTGATACCGCCCAGAAAAGCACCGACCATACCGGCAATTTCAAAACCGCCTACTTTGGTAAGTACATCCATGGGATCGTTTGCGTCGGGATGGTGAAGCAGCAGCGCCTGCTCAATGGCGCAGCGCTTGCGATTGAGGCCTGCGTTGGAAAGCCCTGCGCCGCGGCCGGTCAGTTTTTCAGGCGTAAAGCCGAGAAGTGCGCAGGCCATTGCCGTAGAAGCGGTGGTGTTGCCAATGCCCATTTCACCTGTGGCAATGAGCTGATAGCCGCGTTTTTTGAAATCACCTACCAGATCAATGCCCGCCTGCACAGCCGCTTCCGCCTGCTTGCGGATCATGGCAGGCGTTTGCGCCATGTTTTGTGTTCCTCCGGCAATACGGCAGTTGATGGTTTTGTCAACAGGAAAGACCATGCCCATATCCACAGCGAACACATCCGTTTTGGAAACGGATGCCATCAGGTTGATATTGGCCGTACCTTCAGCGATGGACTTCGCCACCAGTGTGGTCACATCGCTTGTCGACTGTGAAACGCCTTCCGCCACAACGCCATGATCGGCGCAAAATACCAAAGCGCAGCGTTTGTCAATGCGTACGTCCGCTGTTTGCTGAATGCCTGCAATCTGCACGATCAGTTCTTCCAGCCTGCCCAAAGAGTGCAGAGGCTTGGCTATGTGATCCCAGCGGTGCTGGGCCTGTTCCTTTGCGTTCATTTGTCCTCCGGATTCATGTGCTTTACAATTTCCATGATGTCTGCGTAGCGTGCTATGTGTTTTGGACGGTTGAACCCATCTTCTGCAATGCCCATAAGACAGGAAAAGTAGTTACACTCGCGGTTTTGATAAAATTGAAAAAGCTTATCGGGGTTGTTTTTGCCTTAAAGCAACGAATGGTCGTTTGCGCAGAAGTGGTTCGCGGGAGGTTAATCCATCCCCAATTCCTTCAAAATCAGCTGAGCCGCCTGCTCTGCGCATTTGCGGTAGCCTTCCTCGGTCAGGTGGAGCAGGTCGGGGCATTTGTAGCAGTAGGGGTGCTGTTGGCAAAGTTCAAAGAGATCGTTGACGGT
>JAZKYW010000167.1:0-1862 GCA_045612325.1 Candidatus Limiplasma sp.
GACGAAGGCGCTTTCTCCGAACTGATGGTTCGTCAGGAAGAGCTCAAGACCATGCCCTTCGGCGAGATCTGGAACGAATACTGCCGCCGCTGCAACGCCCCCGAGGACGGCGAATGGTTCCCCGTTGTCAAGCAGTACGAGCAGGACGTTCAGTTCAAGCGCGTTTGATCAAGGAGGACCGCTCCCATGCTGTTTGAAAAAAATCAGACGGTTCTGTTCATCGGTGACTCCATTTCCGTCTATGACCGTGCCCGCCCCGTGGGCGAAGGCAACGGCATCGGCCGCAGCTATGTAGCCAATGTTGCAGCGCTGCTGGGCTGCATGTATCCTGAGCTCAACCTGCGCATCACCAACATGGGCATCAGCGGCAACAGGGTCACCAGCCTGAAGCGCCGCTGGGAGACCGACGTCATGGACCGTCACCCCGACTGGGTAAGCGTTCTCATCGGCATCAATGATGTATGGCGTCATTTTGACTGCCCTGCCATTCCCGAAGAGCACAACTCTCCCGAGGTGTTTGAATCCACCTACGAAGAGCTCATCCAGCGCACCCTGCCCCATGTAAAGGGTATGATCCTCATGAGCCCTTTCTTCATGGAGCCCAACAAGGCAGATGCTATGCGCGTCAAAATGGATGAGTACGGCGCCATCGTGCGCAAGCTTGCCGAAAAGTACGGCATTCTCTTCATCGACCTGCAGGCTGCCTGGGACGACCTGTTCCAGTACATGCATCCCTGCAACATCGCCTGGGACCGCGTGCATCCCAACCAGACCGGCTGCATGTACCTTGCCAAGGTATTCCTCAAGGCGATCGGCGCCGAAAAATGCTGACCCTGTAACACATCACAAACATTACATATAGAAAGGTTGATTTCCAATGATGACCGATATCTCCATCGTAAAGCGTTACATCCGCATGGCTAACGACGGCTGGCTGCAGGGCTGGCACGAGCGCAACGGCGGCAACCTCACCTACCGCCTCACCGCCGAAGAAGTAGCCGAAATGCGTCCCTTCTTTGACGCTCAGCCCCGCGAGTGGGTCGCCATGGGCGTGACTGGCGAGAACCTGGCCGGCGAGTACTTCCTTGCCACCGGCAGCGGCAAGTTCTTCCGCAATGTGGAGATCGACCCCGAAGATTCCATCTGCGTAGTCGAGATCAACGATAAGGGCGACAGCTACCGCATCGTATGGGGTCTGGTAAACGGCGGCAAGCCCACCAGCGAGTTCCCCTCCCACTTCATGAACCACTCCGTACGCGTTGCCGCCACCAACGGCGCCTGCCGCGTTATCTACCATGCTCACCCCGCCAACATCATCGCCATGACCTTCGTACTGCCCCTGACCGACCGCGACTTCAGCCGCGCCCTGTGGAAGAGCGCCACTGAGTGTCCCGTCGTGTTCCCCGGCGGCGTAGGCGTTGTGCCGTGGATGGTTCCCGGCGGTGCCGATATCGCTCTGGCCACCTGCGAAAAGATGAAGTCCTACGATGCTGCCGTTTGGGCGCATCACGGCCTGTTCGCTTCCGGCCCCGACTTTGACATCACCTTCGGCCTGATGCACACCATCGAAAAGGCTGCCGAGATCTGGGTACTGCAGAAGTCCACCGGTCTGCCCGAGATCCAGACCATTCAGGATGACGAACTGCGCGCCATCGCCCGCGACTTCAAGGTTGACCTGCGCGAGGATTTCCTCGACTAATACGGAAGATTCCGAAGGATGCCTCCGGCGGGCCGGGGAAGGCCCCGCCTTCCCCCGCACCCCATCCGCTTAAGGGACTTCGTCCCTTAAGAATCCCGTTTCCGCTGTCCGTTGCACGGACGGCGGGGGCGGGTTTGCTTTTGTTTGGGGGATATAACGAAGA
>JAZKYW010000168.1:0-3844 GCA_045612325.1 Candidatus Limiplasma sp.
TGGCCCACGGCGCTCTACACCCCGCCCTATCCCTGCGGCAATCCCGTCATCGACCTTGACAGAAACATCGTATGCATTGACGGCGGCTGCGGCGTAAGAAGCGACGGACAGATGAACCTTGTCATGCTGCCCGAACGCCGCTCCAAAGCGTATACGCATATCTCGTGGAATCCTCTGCCTGTTATCGTAGCGTTGGAAGCGCAGGAAGCTTCCGCAAACAGCGTACACACCCGTTGGGGGGATGATGAAGTGCAGGTGCTGGGGGAGAAGGACGGTTTTGCGCAGGTAATGCACCACGGCAGAAAGATCACGCTTCCCGCTTCGCTTGTGCATGAGCGCGGCGGAAAGACCTGCTGCGGCAATTTTACCGACTACCGCGTGCCGGTTGCTCCAGGCGACAGGCTCTCGCTCATTTACACCACGCCCTACGGCTGCTACGTCAAAAAGGACGGCGTTAGCGGCTGGTATACGGGCCGCTATCAAAGCGAATAACAAAAAGCCGAACCCAGACGGGTTCTGCTTTTGATATGCTGTTGATCAGTCCTCTTCGGGCTCTTCGGGCAGCTCGGCGTTGTGCCAAACGTTCTGCACGTCGTCGTTCTCCTCCAGCATGTCCAGCAGCTTGAGGATCTTGGCGAGGGTGTCTTCGTCAGCGGGCACGACGGTGTTCTGGGGAACCATCTGCACCTCGGCGCTTAGGAAAGTGATGCCCTGGCCTTCCAGCGCTTCACGTACGGCGGAGAAGTCGGCGGGGGAGGTGGTGACTTCGAAAACGTCATCCTGCACGTCCATGTCTTCGGCGCCGGCATCCAGCACGGTCATCATCATCTCGTCCTCGTCCATATCGGCGGTGCGCTCGATGACCAGTACGCCCTTCTTGTCAAACATGAAGCCTACGCTGCCGGTAACGCCCAGAGAACCGTCGTTCTTGGCAAAGCAGTGACGTACGTCGCTGGCGGTACGGTTGCGGCTGTCGGTGATGGCTTCAACGATCACGGCAACGCCGCCGGGGGCGTAGCCTTCGTAGGTGATCTCTTCATAATCCACACTGCCCAGTTCGCCGGAAGCCTTCATGATGGAACGCTTGATATTGTCGTTGGGCATGTTGTTGCTCTTAGCCTTGGCGATAATATCGCGCAGCTTGGAGTTGCTGTCGGGGTTGGAGCCGCCTTCGCGTACAGCGATGGCGATCTCACGGCCGATCTTGGTGAAAATCTTGCCGCGAGCGGCGTCGGTCTTGCCTTTCTTCGCCTGAATGTTATGCCATTTGCTATGTCCGGACATCGGTATCAGCCTTTCTAAAATAACCTTGGGGTGGCAAAGACCGGTAGAACCAGTTACCGCCCTGCCGTAATTCGGCAGTCTATTATAGCACAGCTTTTATGCGCGGTCAAATAAATGCAGGCAAACAGGTGAAAAAAGTGGAGAAATTTGTATAAAAAACAGCCTTTCCCGGGGATGAAAAACAGCCCCGGAAGCACAGAAAAATCCTGCGTTTCAAAACACTTGTTACAACAGCGAAAAAACCTATATATTTTCAGCGTTTTTTGTATCTTTTGGGGCAGTTTTGTCCACGCTTACATATAATAAGGAAGAAACCTCTTTTCAGAAACGCGAAAAAATGGTATAATATAAGGGTAAAAGCCGCCTGTGTGCACGCTTGTACACACAGGTTTTTTACTGCCCGCAAAGCGGGTGAGTTAGCGGCGCATGGCGCGCCGAAGGGAGTGGATTTTTGGTGACTGAGATCAACCAGACGCCTGAAACCGAACTGCACAGCGCTACCGCTGTGGAGAACAATGTATACGACGAAACACAGATCCAGGTGCTGGAGGGCCTTGAGGCCGTCCGCAAGCGCCCGGGCATGTATATCGGCTCTACGGATTTCCGCGGTCTGCATCACTGCGTATATGAGATCGTGGACAACGCCATCGACGAGGCGCTTGCCGGCTACTGTACCGATATCAACGTTTTTCTGCATGCCGACGGCAGCTGCGAAGTGCGCGACAACGGCCGCGGCTTCCCCGTAGGCATCCATCCCAAGCTGGGCCGTCCCGCTGTTGAGGTGTGTCTGACGGTGCTGCATGCCGGCGGCAAGTTCGGCGGCGAGGGCTACAAGGTATCCGGCGGCCTGCACGGCGTAGGCGCCAGCGTTGTAAACGCCCTGTCCCGTCACCTCAAGGTGACCGTGTATCAGGATGGCAAGGTGTACCAGCAGGGGTACAACCGCGGCAAGATCTGCTATGACCTCAAGGTCATCGGCGAAACCGACCGCACCGGTACCACCATCCAGTTCTGGCCCGACGCCCGCTGCGCGGACAATCCCGACGGCGTGTTCGAAACGGGCGATTTCCAGTTTGAGATCCTCAAGAAGCGTCTTCGCGAGATGGCCTTCCTCAACAAGGGCATCCGCATCACCCTCACCGACGAGCGTACCGACCCCGCTACCGAGCGTGTTTATCACTACGAAGGCGGCATCATCGAGTTCGTCAAGTATCTCAACAAGAACAAGGAAGTCCTCTTTGAAGAGCCCATCTACATGGAGGGCATGGTGAAGGGCTCCACTGTCGAAGTTGCCCTGCAGTACAACGACAGCTATCAGGAGAACATTTACACCTTCGCCAACAACATCCACACGCCCGAAGGCGGCACCCATCTGGCAGGCTTCTCCAGCGCTCTTACCCGCGCCATCAACGAGTACGGCCGTCAGTTCAAGTTCCTCAAGGATGCCGACTCCAACCTCAAGAGCGAGGACGTGCGCGAGAGCGTAGCCGCCATCGTATCCGTCAAGCTCAAGGAGCCCCAGTTCGAAGGCCAGACCAAGTCCAAGCTTGGCAACAGCGAAGTGCGCGGCATTGTGGACAGCCTTGTGTACGAAAAGCTTTCCACCTATCTGGGCGAGAATCCCGCTGTGGCGCGCGTCATCCTTGACCGCTGCGTAGGCGCCGCCCGCGCCCGCGAAGCCGCCCGCAAGGCCCGCGAGCTTACCCGCCGCAAGTCCGTGCTGGAAAGCGCGTCCCTGCCCGGCAAGCTGGCTGACTGCAGCGAGCGCGACCCCGCCAAGTGCGAGATCTTCCTCGTCGAGGGTGACTCCGCAGGCGGCAGCGCCAAGACCGGCCGCGACCGTTTCTTCCAGGCCATCCTGCCCCTGCGCGGCAAGATCCTGAACGTTGAAAAGGTTCGCTTCGACCGCGCGCTTGCCAACAACGAGATCAAGGCCATGATCACCGCTTTCGGCTGCGGCTGGGGCGATGAGTTCAATATCGAAAAGCTGCGTTACCACCGCATCGTCTGCATGACGGACGCTGACGTCGATGGCGCACACATCCGCATCCTCATGCTCACCTTCTTCTACCGCTACATGCGTCCCCTCATCGAAAAGGGCTATGTATACATTGCTATGCCGCCCCTTTACAAGGTGACCAAGAACAAGAAGGAATACTACGTCTACGATGACGCCGAGCTGGAGAAGCTGCTGCAGGAGATCGGCCGCGAACCCAAGCCCGAGATCCAGCGCTACAAAGGTCTGGGCGAGATGAGCGCCGAGCAGCTGTGGCAGACCACCATGAACCCCGAGACCCGCACCATGATGCAGGTAACGGTGGAAGATGCCATGGCAGCCGACGAAGTACTCACCCTGCTGATGGGCGATAAGGTAGAGCCCCGCAAGGAGTTCATCGAAGAAAACGCCAAGCTGGTAACCGACCTGGACATCTAAGCAGGGCTTCGCCCTGCACCCATTCCTGCGCTTCGCGCAGGGCTTGTGTTAGCATGTTTGGGGCGGCTGCTCAGACCGCCGACGCACAGGAGTGCGTGCGTCGGCTAAGTCGGATCGTAGCCATGT
>JAZKYW010000169.1:0-4850 GCA_045612325.1 Candidatus Limiplasma sp.
GCTTGACAGGCCGCAGGTGCAGACCATCACCCAGTACACGCCCGGCGTCAATGTGACTGCGCAAAACAGCAGCGTTGTACGCACCGGCACGCTGCACACGGTGACGCTTGTTCCCGAAAACGGCGTACAGCCCGACCGCACCATCACCCTGACACTGCCGCTTTCCGCCATTTCCGAAAGCATGACGGTGGATGCCGATAACCTGACGAACATTTCAGTGACTACGGATACCTCTCTGCTGCTCACCGAAGTGCTGTCCAACACGCCCGAGACCGCCATTCCCGAAGATGTGCAGGCCATCACCCTGCGCGACAAAATTTATGTCTTCTCTGCTGAGAACACTTCCGTTCCCCTTGTCTGCGACCAAATCACATCAGACGGGCAAACGCTCACAGTAACGCTCAAGGTAAACGGCGCTTCCCTGAAAGAGGGCTATTACCGCTTCACCTTCAGCGCCGACCTGCCCGGCGAAAGCCTGAGCTGGCAGACCCCCGTATGGGTCAGCGCCGTCAATGTGACTGTTACCAACGACCACATCGCATCATGGGAGACGTTCACCTCCCTGCTTACCAAGCATGAGCGCAAGCGTTCCTTTATCTCCCGCCAGTATCAGCACGCATGGGGCGATGCGTCCAACACCGCGTATTTCAACCGGCCCGTGCCTGACTTCCCGCCCGTATACCGCGCGCCGGGTCTGAGCGAGCTTGTGCGCCAGCTGCAGGGAGCAGCGCATCCCTCCGCAATGCCCTACATCCGTTTTACCTTTGATGTTTTTGTTGACAACCGTCCCTGACGAAGGAGGACTTTTTCCGTGCAGAAGGATCCAAAACGTGTGCGCCTGAAGTCCCTTCGCATGCGTTCAGGCAATCACCTGTGGTGCATTTTGTGCTACGCAGCGGCGTTCAGCGTGCCTGCAGCGTGGATGTATGCCGCCCTGCGCTTCATCTACCCCTACAAGCTGTACGGCAGTGCGCCTGATGTTGCCGCCCATGTGCTTCGCGCTTTCCCCGCGCTGGACGAATGGCTTTCCCCCATTGCCGCGCTGACCGCCGAAAATACCGCCGCCCTGCGTGATTCTATTTTTGCGCGCGAGCAGGTGTGGCTTGCCCTTCTTGCAGGGATGGCAGCCTGCACATGGCTTATTACGCTGCTCATCCAGCTGATTTGGCGTTTTACGCACCGCAGCCCCATCCTGAGCGCACGCGCCGTTCAGCGCGCTATCCGCTCCTACCGCATCACCCTGCTCATCATCTGGCTCATTAATGCCGCAGCCGCCGCTGCGCTGTGGCTGTTTGGCGTGCAGCACATCATCGGCCGCACGGCATGGGACTATCTGGCAGCATTCGGCGTTTATGTGCTTATCCCCCTGAGCGCATTTGTCGTCAGCCGCTTTGCCGCCTCGCCTGTTATCAGCGGCAAGCATGCATTTTTCAAACGAATTTCACTTTAATTGGGAAAGGAGGCTCTGCGTATGGGCTGTTACGTGATCGCCATCGGCGGTACGGGCAACAAAATCCTCGAAAGCATCGTATATGCCGCATGCGCGGATGCTTTCTGCACTGCTGACGGCACGCCCATCCCCCATCTGGATATGCTCTCGGTGGACGTGGACGCCGCCTGCGGCAACACCACCCGCGCCAAGCGCGCCGCCGAGTATTACGAAGAGGTACGCGCCGCCTTTGCGGATTCTCCCTACAGCCGCAGCTGCTTCCACACGGCTGTGAGCGTTGACCGCTGGAGCATGAACCTGAGCAAGCGCGCCGCCTCCGTCAGCCATATGGCACGCAGCCACAGCCGCGACCAGCTGCTGGCACGCACGCTGTTTTCCGCCACGGAGGCCAAGCTGGAATACAGCGAAGGTTTCCGCGGTCATCCCGACCTTGGCGTACTCTTTTTTGCCGAGATGCTCGGCTCGCTGGATGCCGCCCGTGAAGCAGGTCAGCCCGATGAGCTCAACGCCATGCTCGACCGCATGGACAGAGAAATCGCACGCGGCGAGACCGTGCGCCTTGTGCTGTGCGGCAGCATTTTCGGCGGCACGGGCGCAAGCGGCATTCCCGCGCTCTCCAAGTATCTGCACACCCGCTTTGCAGACAGGCGCGAACATTTCATCATGGGCTCTATGCTGATGCTGCCCTACTACAGCGTGCCTGCCGCCAATGTGGATGAAACGCAGGAAATCGCCGTCAACAGCGATGAGTTTTTGGACAAGGCCCGCACGGCGCTGCAGTACTACGGCATGGAAAGCATGGTACGCGAAGGTGACGATGACCCCAAAGGCCTGTTTGACGCCGTATATCTGCTTGGTCTGCCGCCCGAATATTTTGTGACCACCCGCATTTACTCCACAGGCTCGCAAAGTCAGGAGAATGACGCGCACATGCTGGAGTGGCTTGCCTCGCGCTGCATCGCGCGTTTCATGCGCACGGGTTTCCGCGGTGAGGACGCCCACAACATCGATTGCTATTACTATCAGTGGCACACTCCCTCCTTCAGCTGGGCCAGCTTTGACGAAGAAGCCTCCCGCTATCAGGCGCGTTACGGCGCCATGCTCAAAGCCGCTGCCGTTTACCTGAGCGAGTGCCATCAAACGCTGATGAAGCGCGTCAAGCGCAGCAGCCGCAAAGCCGCCCGCGTGCCCTACTGCGCGGCGTTTTTCCACCGCATGTGGCGTTACTCGGGCGCAGAACGCGCAAGGCTTGAAAACAGACTGAACGCCCTGAAGATGTTTTTCAGTTTCTACGCCAACTGGTTTGTGCAGCTTACAGGCAATCTGCCGCCCGCCATGCGTGAAGAAGACGGCTCCTGCGCCCTTTGCAGCGATGACGCGCTGGAAGCGCTCAGCCTTGTTCTGCAAAAAGAACGCCACCGCGCAGGCTGTGAGCAGCTGCAGCGCGGCATGCACAAAATGATCGTATCCGCCGTGCCCGACAAGCACGATATGAGCTATATCCTGCGCTGCTTAGGCGGCACGGAATGCTCCCCCCGCACGCCCGACGCCGCGCTTGCTGCATTTATCACCGCGCTCATCTCCTGCGTGTGGGAAGAACACTGACAACGAAAGGAGGCCTATCCGTGCGCAGGCTCAAGGAACTGACCCAAAAGGAACAGCTCGACCGCCAGACATCCTACCTGACTTTTCTGCCCCCCATGGATGAAGGCTTCCACACGGGCTACCACACCGCGCCCGGCATTGTATCCGACCGCAATAAGCGTCCCGCCGAGTGGCTGGAAAACATTGCCCGCTACATGCACACCCGCGGCGAGGACGTCAGCTATTCCATTCCCGATGTGCTGGCATGCGAGCAGCAGCTTCGTCGTCTTTCAAGGCTGGATGCTGACGAGATCCTCGACAACCGCCAGATGATCGACTACCGCGCCCTGCTTGCCCTGCTGCTTTTGTGGGACACCTGGGAAAAGGACGCCACCTGGCCCATTCTTGACCTCATTTGCCTAAGCGGTCAGAACACCGATTTTTCCGCATCTGTCACCGCCGCCCTCACACCTTCCCGCGCGCCTGACGGCCTGTGGGTTTTTGTGCTGCGTTCTTCCCGCAGCGCCGAGGCGGCTGTGCACCCCATCGCTTTGGTCTCCAGCGCCATGGTGCTGATCCCCGCCGCTGACCCCGGCGATTTGAGCGTGCTTCTGCCGCCCTGCGTGCGCTGGTATGACCGCACTGCCAAATGCTTTACCGACCCCTGCGAAAGCATTTCGCAAAAGGACGCCTTTATGCTCATCTCCCGTCTGCGCGTTTTGCAGATGCTCAAGGAGCAGCCCGAATGGCGCAGCCCCCTTCTGAATGCCGATGAGCAGCTGGTAAGCCTGCTGGGCCGTCTGGCAAATGATTTGACCAACCTGCACGCACCGTGGCAGGCGCAGATCACCGCAGGCGATACCGAAACGCTGGAAGGCCTGCGCCTGTGCGTGCTTGCCTCCTGCATGGCGGATGGCGGCCTGCTGCCTGTTGAAAAACAGACCGTGCGTCCCGCAGCGCAGCCGCTGATGGCCAATGCGCTGCTCAAGGCGTTTGCCCCCTCGGGGCTGCCCGCCTGTCCCGCCGATGAATTGGAACTGTATACGCTGGATGGCACGGCGTTTGCCTGCTCCTCCTACGAAACGGTATTGAAGCCCGCGCGTCATTCCGCCGAGGCCGCGCTCATGCGCCGCATGCGCATCGAAATCGATCTTCTGCAGCAGCACGATGTACGCTGGAGGCAGCAAACCGCCGCCAGACTGCGCGCCCTGCGTATGGAGATCGCCGCATCTGCAGGCATCCATCCCTGCATCCCGCAGCATCTGGAGGCATGGGCTGCCGAGCTGGAAGCCATGCCCTCTGCCGCCAACTTTGACATTGAGCTGGATTATCCCATGGCGCACTGTCCCGCCGCGCTCAAAACGCTGCTTGGCGATGCGCTGGGCATGACGGATGCCGCGCTCATCCGTGACGTTTTCTCCGACGGCCTTGCCATTTGGGAAGGCGACTCCGTCTATGACGACGCCGCGCTCAACGCAGCCTGCCGAGTTGATGGGCTGGGCATTGCCGTTCCTCCGCTTTCTCCCGCGCTGTGCCGCTGGCTGACGGAAAGCTTTGAGGCTGACGGTGCAGCCGCGCCCGTGCTTGACCAACGCTCCTTCGCTTTCCGCGTAAAGGATGGCGGTGTGGACGTTTCCTTCCGCATTTTGCGCAGAAGCATGCACAACACTGCAGAACGCACAAGCGCCGTTACCTTCCGCCGCCATTACGGCGTCAGCGCACAGTTCAAGGCAGACAGCGCCGTGCTGCTTTCCGCACAGCAGCGCCCCGGCGTGACCGTATGGCCCAACGCGCGTTTTGCCCACGGCGTATGGAA
>JAZKYW010000170.1:0-9496 GCA_045612325.1 Candidatus Limiplasma sp.
TCGACTATGAACTCAAGGGCTACATGCCCAGCGATCTGGTCAAGATGGACATTCTGCTCAACGGCGACATCTGCGACGCCTTCTCCATGATCGTTCACAAGGACAAGGCCTATCCCCGCGGACGCAGCATTGCCGAAAAGCTCAAGGACGTCATCCCGCGTCAGATGTTCGAAATTCCGATTCAGGCAGCCATCGGCGGCAAGGTCATCGCCCGCGAGACCGTCAAGGCCATGCGCAAGGACGTTCTGGCCAAGTGCTACGGCGGCGATATCACCCGTAAGAAGAAGCTGCTCGAAAAGCAGAAGGAAGGCAAGAAGCGCATGCGCCAGTTTGGTACCGTTGAAGTACCCAGCGAAGCCTTCCTCGCCGTACTTAAGATGAACGATGACAAATAAGCAGGGGCAATGCCCCTGCGCCCTCTCTGTGCTGCGCACAGACGGGTACGCGCCAGCCAAAAGGCGCAAAGTTTTTCGGCAAAAATGTTTCTTTTCCTCTTGCCAAACCCACAAAATCGTGGTACAATGGTCAGGCTGTTAAGAATGCAAACTCCCGTTAGGAGGTGTAGTTATGGGCAAGTTTTGTGAAGTATGTGCGAAGGGCACTATCAGCGGCCACAACGTGAGCCACTCCAACCGTAAGACCAATCGCATTTGGGCGCCGAACGTACAGAACGTTCGCGTTGTAGTCGATGGCACTGCCAAGCGTATGAACGTGTGCACCCGTTGCCTGCGCAGCGGCAATGTGCAGCGCGCTCTGCCCACCAAGTCCAACGTTGAGGCCTAATGGGAGGATCGATGGACTATAAATGCTCTGCGAATTTCCGCAGAGCGTTTTTTTATACGTAAATCCTTGGGAGGGATATCCGTGAGCGTTAAAAACATGACGCATGGCCGCCCCGCAGGGCTCATCATGGGCGTTGCCCTTCCCCTGATGCTGGGCAACATCTTCCAGCAGCTGTATACGGTGGTGGATGCGCACATCGTAGGCTCCGTCATTGGCGTAAGCGCGCTGGCTGCCGTCGGTGCATCCGACTGGTTCAATTTTCTCTTTATGGGTCTGCTGCAGGGCTTTGCCATGGGTTTTGCCATTCCCATGGCGCAGGCTTTCGGTGCAAACGACCACGCCAGACTGCGCAAGTATGCAGGCAACGCCGTTGTGCTTTCCGCGGTAACGGCAGCGGTGTTTTCCACCCTTGCCTTGTTGCTCATCCGTCCCGTGCTTTCGCTTTTGAACACGCCTGATGACATCCTGCCTACATCCACGCGTTACCTGAGCATCCTGTTTGCAGGTCTGCCCATTGTGATGGGCTACAACCTGCTTGCAGCTGCGCTGCGTTCTTTGGGTGATGGCAAATCTCCGCTGTACGCCATGATCGTGGCTGCGCTCATCAACATCGGTCTGGATTACCTGTTCGTTGCAGGCATGGGCTGGGGCGTTGGCGGCGCGGCGCTGGCAACGGTCATGGCGCAGTTCTGTTCCATGCTGTTCTGCCTGTACAGGCTGGCAAAGGTCTCCTTCATCCGCCCCACCGCGCAGGACATGAAGCCCGATACACAGGTATGCAGGCAGCTGTTCTTTGTAGGTTTGCCCGTTGCGTTCCAGAATGCCGTGATCGGTTTCGGCGGTCTGATCGTGCAGAGCGTTGCCAATCCGCTGGGCGTGACCTTCCTTGCAGGCTACACCGCCACCAACAAGCTTTACGGCCTGCTGGAAGTGGCTGCAACCTCCTACGGTTTTGCCGTTTCCACCTACACGGGACAAAACCTTGGCGCAAGGCAGCACGAGCGCATCCGCAAAGGCGTGCATACCGCGCTGTTCATCGGCATTGCAACTGCTATGGTCATCACCGCGCTGATGCTCATCTTCGGCCGTTCCATCATTGCAAGCTTTATCTCGGGCACGCCCGAGGAGGTGGAAGCTGCGCTTGCCATCGGCTGGGAATACCTGCAGATGATGAGCCTCTCGCTGCCGATTCTCTACATCCTCTACATCTACCGCAGCGCGCAGATGGGCATGGGGCACACCGTGCTTCCGCTGTTTTCGGGTTTTGCGGAGTTCACCATGCGCACAGGCGCCGCACTGCTTTTGCCTGCCATCATCGGCTACCGCGGCCTTTTCTGGGCGGAAGTGCTGGCATGGCTGGGCGCGGACTTCCTGCTTGTGCCCGGTTACTACTGGGCCTTGCGCAAGCACAGCAGGGAAAGCACGGAAGCGGAGCTTATCTAAGTGGAAAAACCCGCATAATTTCAAATGGAAAACCAAAGCCGCGTGCGCTACAATCATATTGTAAGCAGCGCGCGGCTTTTCATTTTGAAAAGAAAGAAGGTTTTTCCATGAACGAATACTATTCCCTTGCTGAGGCCGTCAGCATCACCGGCCTTACCGACCGCACCCTCCGCAGTTACATCAGCCAAAACATGTTGACAGGCGAAAAACACAACGGCGCATGGCGTTTTACCGTAGAACAGCTGTGCTCTTTTATGAACGACCCCAACGTGCTGCCCGGCATCCGCACCAAAAAGAACGCCATCGTATATGATTTTCTGGCGGATAGTCACCGTCACAAGCAGGAATGCTGTATGCTGCTCGACCTGCCCGCAGCAAATTCCGAATCCGTTGCCGAGTTTTTCTGCAGTGCCATCAACAGCGGCGACTACGGCGACGTTATTTTCTCCTTTGATTCGCTCGGCGGTCGAACTCCGCGCGTCATTTTGAAAGGCCAAACCGATTGCGTACTTGCGCTCATCCAGCGCTTCCGCGCAGAGCATTGACCCCCGCAGGAACGGAGCTTTCCGTTCCTGTTTTTCGTTTCGGCAAACGGTCTTCCGTGGTATAATCAAAGCAGGAAAAAGTTGATTTACAATCAGTCAAACGATCCGCTCTCAGCGTCTATACAAATGAAAGGCTCTTCAAAAGCGAGGTGATTGCATGGACAATTGCACCAAGGAAACAACTCTTTGCCGCCTGATGCAGCAATATGAACTTCCCATCCGCCGCATGTGCTGTGTGTATCTGCGGGATGAAGCGCTTGCAGCCGACGCGGTACAGGAGACATTTCTGAAGGCTTATCTGGCGCTGGATACCTTTCGTGGTGAGTGCAGCGAAAAGACCTGGTTGATGCGAATCGCCGTAAACACCTGCCACAGCATGCGGCGCACCTCATGGATGCGTTTCATTGACCGCCGTATCACATTGGACAAGCTGCCCGAACCTGCCGTACACGCGGATTACGCACTGACCGAGCTGACGCTGGATATCATGCGGCTTCCGCAGAAGCTGATCGATGTTGTACTTTTGCACGATTATCAGGGCTTCACCGTTCGCGAGGTCGGGGAGCTGCTTGGCATTCCGCACCAGACCGTAATCAGTCGGCTGAAAAAAGCTCATCATCTGCTGCGCATCACCCTTTCTGACGCTGAAGAAGGAGGGACACCGTCATGACCCGCAAGCGTGAAGACATTTCCGCGGCGCTGGATACCGCCCTGTCCGGCGTGTACCGCGACCCGACGCTTTTCAACCGCATTGTCAATCAATCAAAAGGCGATGCTCCCCCTGTCAAACGCAAACTGACCGTTTCCATGGCTTTTGTGCTCATTCTGGCGCTGATCACCTGCACTGTTGCCATCGCCGCCGTCTATCGCGGCGTATCCTATTTCATGTTTGAAATGTACGGCGAACAGGCTGCGCTTGACGAAGATTATCTGATCAGCGGAATGGAACAGAGCCACAGCAATCCGCTTGTCAGCATTTCTGTTGTGGATGCTTACTGGGACGGCGTTCAGCTGTCTATTGCCTTCCAGGTTTCTTCCTCTGTCCCGGGACAGATCATCCGCGTTGACAGCGATTGCCCGGAACATGATCATTATCGGCCCGTCGAGGAAGCCGACATCCTGATGCATTCCCCGGATCCTCGCTATGTGATGATCACCAACGATGAAAACGGCGAAATCACACGGCCTCATCAATGTGGCGGCAACTGGATTTATGAGGATGATGATTCGCTCACATTCTTCCTGAGTCTGCCGCTGAACAGCATGTCTGAACGAGCCATTGTTTCCATCCCGTTTTCCTTTACGCTGACCGTCACCGGCGAAGTATTCGATTCTGTGCTGTACTACCAGCTGCCCGTTCTTAACAATCCTGTTGCAGAGCATGAACATGTCTGGCTGCCTGCCTCCTGCGTAACGCCCAAGATCTGTGCCCACTGCGGGCGCAGCGAAGGTGAGCTGGACGCTCATCGCTATCAGCTTTCGCAAGACGGTTCATGTTTTGTGTGTATGGTATGCGCTGTTGAAATGAGCCGCTTTCCAATGACGAATCCTACTTTTACACTTGCTCCCGGCGACGGCAGCAACATCGTCCTCACCCTCCAGCATCGTCTGAGTGAGCTGGGCTACTATTACGGCGTTCTGCATGGCAAGTATGACGACGCGACAACGCAGGCGATCAAAGCCTATCAGGAGGACAACGGCCTTGTTGCAGACGGCATCTGCGGCCATGAAACACTGCGTAAGCTCTTCCCGTAACGTCGAAAAAAGGACTATGCCCTCCGGCACGGTCCCTTTGCTGTTTCATTGAACTTTCCGTTTTGGCATGATATAATAACCTCACTTCACAAAGGAGGCCATATCCATGGATCGTATTCTGCAACAGAAACGCCTCGACTTTCTGTATGACGGCGTTCCCTTCTCCGAACTGGCCTGTATGACCGAACAAACTGAAAACGGCAATGAACTGACCACTGTATATACGCTTAAGGACGGCTTGAAAATCACCAACGTCCTCACCCGCCATGGCGATGCTTATGAGTGGGTCAACTGGTTTGAAAACACCTCTGCCTCTTCCAGCGGCATTGTATCCAATCTGCTGGATTGCTCTGCTGATTTCCCCATGCCCCACGAGGAGTTTTTCAACCGCAAGGCATGGCAGCAAAACTTTGAGGATGTAACGCAGCTCTACATTCCCAGCGGCTCTCATTGGGCTTATGATGAATTTACCAACTATCCCCACCGCATGGACGACGTGCGTTTTATCGGTCAGGCTGCGCCCAACCGTTCCCGCAAGTACGCCTGCTCCGGCGGACGCTCCAGCGAGACCACCGCGCCGTTTTTCAACGTGCATTTTCAGGGAATGGGCTACATCTTTGCCATCGGCTGGAGCGGTCAGTGGAACTGTGAGATCCGCCGCCACGAAGATGGCGTGCTGTTCAAAAGCGGCATCGAAGATACCCATTTCCGCTTACTGCCCGGCGAGAAATTCCGCACGTCCTCCATCGTCATCATGCCCTATGAAGGCACGGTCATCGAGGGACAGAACAAATGGCGCAGGCTTGTCCGTGAACACTACTCCCTGATCGGTCAGCCGGGACGTGACGAGCACGGCCCACTGTGCATGACGGTTTGGGGCGGCATGACCACGGAGGCGGTGCTTAAGCGTCTGGAAACCGCCAAAAAGAACGACCTTCCCTACGAATATCTGTGGATGGATGCCGGCTGGTACGGCATTGATACCGCGCCCACGCCCGATGAATTCGAAGGCGACTGGGCCGAACACACCGGCGACTGGCGCGTGAGCCCGCTCATCCATACCAACAAGCTCAAGGACGTAGCGGACGCCGTACATGCTTCCGGCATGAAATTCCTGCTCTGGCTTGAGCCTGAGCGTGTCATTGCCACAACGCCCATCGCAGAGGAACATCCTGAATACTTCTTTGAGCCCTATAACACCTCCACCAAAAACCGTCTGCTCGACCTTGGCAATCCCGCAGCATGGGATTACTGCTACGAAACCCTAAGCGGTCTGATCGATCATTTGGGCATCGACTGCTACCGTCAGGATTTCAACATGCCGCCGCTGCCTCACTGGAAGCACAACGACGCCGACGACCGCCGCGGCGTCAGCGAGATCAAGCACATCAACGGCATGTACCGCCTGTGGGATGCGCTGCTCGAGCGTTTCCCCCATCTTCTCATTGACAACTGCGCTTCGGGCGGCAGACGTATCGATATTGAGACCCTGCGCCGCAGCATTCCCCTCTGGCGCAGCGATTACCAATGCTCCGCCAACTATCTGGTGGAAGCCGCACAGTGCCACCATCTCGGCTTTAACCGCTGGCTGCCTTATTCCGGTACCAGCACGGGCCGAATCTACGATACTTACCGCATCCGAAGTGCCTACAGCCCCGCGCTGGCTGCCGTTTTCTCCTTCAGTGAGCGCGAATCCTTCGGGGATGACCCTGCAAAGATGGCATGGCTCAGGAAATATCTGAACGAGTACCTCAAGGTACGCCCGCTCATGGACGAGGATTTCTATCCCCTGACCGAAGTCAACGATTGCCTTGATACCTGGGCCGCCGCGCAGTTTGACCGTCCTTCTCACAAGGATGGCGTACTGCAGTTCTTCCGCCGTGACAAGGCCCCCTATGCCACCGCCGGCTTCGCGCTCAACGCCATTGTCCGCGAGGCGGAATACACCTTCACCGATGCGGACACCGACGAAAGCTTTACCCTGAGCGGCGAGGAGCTGCTCCAAAACGGCCTCACCGTCACCCTGACCGAAAAGCGCTCCTCCAAGCTGCTTTTCTACAAGCATTCCTGATATGTTGTGGCATGCAAAACAAAAGCGGCTGATGCTGAGCGGCACGCCGCTGGATTACATCACCTTTGGCACGGGCGCCAAAACGCTCATCATGATTCAGGGACTCAACACCCGCGGCATTGACGGCGCTGCGCTCTCGCTTGCGTGGATGTACCGCATCTTTGCCGGGGAGTACACGGTCTATCTGTTTGACCGCCGTCCAAACGTGCCTGCCGATTTCACCGTGCGTGATATCGCAGCGGACGCAGCCAAAGCGATGGATGCTCTTGGTTTAAGCAACGCGGATGTTTTCGGCGTATCGCAGGGCGGCATGGTCGCGCAGTATCTGGCCATTGACAGGCCTGACCTTGTAAACAAGCTGGTACTTGCCGTCACGCTCGCTCGAAACAGCGATACAGTCACCCAGGTCATTCGCCATTGGACGGCGCTTGCCGAAAAGGGACAAATGAAAGAGCTCATTACCGACATGGCGTACAAAATGTACTCCGACGCCTATCTTAAACGTTACAAGCCGCTGCTGCCCCTGCTTACGCTTGTGCAAAAGCCCAAGGACGTGCAGCGCTTCATCACGTTTGCAAACACCTGCCTAACCTGCAGCGTCTATGATGAGCTGGACCGCATCCAATGTCCCGTGTTCGTCATCGGTGGCAAAAAAGACATGGTCATCGGCGAAAACGCCTGTGAAGAAATCGCGCAAAAGCTTAAGTGCCGGATGTACATGTACGAGCATCTCGGTCACGCCGCCTATGAAGAAGCGCCCGATTTCAACCGGCGCGTACTGGAATTTCTGAAAAGCTGATGCCTGTGTAAACGGATGATGCAACACAATCACCGTTTATTCTTGCAAAACCATTTGCACCGTGGTATAATATCCCCTGCTATGACGAAGAACGCCCCCGCATAAGGTGATCGCTGCAGAGAGGATGGCATCAGCTGCAAGCCGTCTGCGAAATCCGCGGGTCATTCGCTTCCGAGCTTTTCCTTTGAAAACTTTCAGTAGAGGGAAACGGTTCAGCCCCGTTACCGGCCAAGAGCGCATCGGCAGTACTCTGCCCGTGCGAAATTTGGGTGGTACCGCGAAGTATTCCTTCGTCCCATTTTGGGGACGGAGGATTTTTCTTTTGTCATCAACAAACACCGTAAACACATTGGAGGAGGAACTTATCATGGCTGTTGTGGATACCCTGCGCGAGATCCGCGAGCGTGTGGAAAGCGAACTGGCAGGCATCAATGCTTCTGCCGAGCTGGACGCGCTGCGCGTGAAGGTACTGGGTAAGAAAGGCGAACTGACCGCTCTGCTCAAGGGCATGGGTCAGCTGGCCCCCGAAGAGCGTCCCGTTGTGGGCGCACAGATCAACGAAGTACGTCAGTGGCTGACCGAAAAGATGGATGAGGCTCAGAGCCGCATTCAGGCCGCCGAGCGCGAAGCCGCCATCAAGGCCGAGACCATCGACGTTACCGAGCCCCGCGCTCTGCCCAAGGTTGGCAGCGCCCACCCCATCACCCTCGTGATGGACGAGCTGATCGAGTGCTTCACCGGCATGGGTTTCGACGTTATGGAAGGCCCCGAGGTAGAGCTGGATCACTACAATTTTGAGCTGATGAATCTGCCCAAGAACCATCCTGCCCGCGACGCGCAGGATACCTTCTACATGGACGACAACATCGTGCTGCGCACCCACACCAGCCCCATGCAGGCGCGCGCCATGCTCACCCGTCCCCTGCCCATCCGCATCATCTGCCCCGGCCGCGTATACCGTGCCGACGAGGTGGATGCTACCCACAGCCCCGTTTTCCATCAGATGGAAGGTCTGGTCATCGACGAGCACGTCAAGATGAGCGACCTGCGCGGCACGCTGGAAGCTTTCGCCAAGAAGCTCTACGGCGAAGGCACCACCACCCGCTTCCGTCCCAGCTTCTTCCCCTTCACCGAGCCCAGCGCCGAAGTTGACATGACCTGCGTGGCCTGCCACGGCAAGGGCTGCTCCATCTGCAAGGGCACCGGCTGGATCGAGGTTCTGGGCTCCGGCATGGTCCATCCCCACGTACTGGAAATGTGCGGCATCGACTCCACCAAGTATTCCGGCTTTGCTTTCGGCATCGGTCTGGAGCGTATCGCCATGCAGCGCTACGGCATCCGCGACATGCGCCTGCTCTACGAAGGCGACGCCCGTCTCTTCAGCCAGCTGCGTTAACCAAGGGCTCTGCCCCTGGACCCCGCTTAAGGGGCTAAGCCCCTTAAGAATCCCATAGACTGACAGCTGCGCTGTCAGCGGGGATGCTTTTTGAGAGTTGAAACCTACAACAGGAGTAGATTGATATGAAACTTGCAATGAATATGATCCGCCAGTATGCGGACATTCCCGTAAAGCCGGAAGAATATGCCGAGCGCATGATCATGACCGGCACCGCCGTGGAAGGCGTGGAAGACATTGCCGGCGGCATTGAAAAGGTCGTTGTGGGCCGTGTGCTCACCTGTGAAGACGTAGAAGGCACCCACCTGCACCAGTGCACCGTTGATGTCGGCGGCGAAGAGCCTCTGCACATCGTTTGCGGCGCGCCCAACGTAAAGGTCGGCGTTCTGGTACCCGTTGCTATGGACGGCGCCAAGCTGCCCGGCGGCATCAAGATCAAGAAGGGCAAGCTGCGCGGCATGGTTTCCGAAGGCATGCTGTGCGCCTCCACCGAGCTGGGCATCCCCCAGGACCTGTACCCCTCCGTGGGCGATGAAGGCCTGCTCATCTTCAACGAAGATTATCCCGTTGGCAGCGACATCCGCCCCATCGTCGGCATCGACGACACCGCCGTGGATTTTGAGATCCTGGCCAACCGCCCCGACTGCCTGTGCGCCATGGGCATCGCCCGCGAGACCGCGGCTGCTCTGGGCACCGAGTTCAAG
>JAZKYW010000171.1:0-2240 GCA_045612325.1 Candidatus Limiplasma sp.
CTTCGGCATTCCCAAAACGGCAGACGGCAAGGACGATTTCATGAGCCCGTGGCACATCACCGGCAATGATGACCGTCTTGACCTTACCTTTACCCCCGTCATGGACCGCGCCAGCCGCACAAGCGTGGTGCTTATCGAAAGCGACCAGCATCAGGTGTTCGGTCACTTCAACGGCAAGGCCGTTTTGGATGACGGCACGGTGCTGGAAATCAAAAACCTGATGGGTTTTGCCGAAAAAGTCAAAAATCGCTGGTAAACCAACGTTATTCCCCACACTCGGGCTTCAAAAGCAGGCCCGAGTGTTTTTTCTGTACTGGATCGTTATTTTATTGTCATAACCCGTCAAATATGTTACAATACGCACCAGCACCGACCAATCGAACGGAGGAAATCCCATGCTTTACCATGATTCCCACTCCGCCCGCTATCGCAGCCCTCTGGGTGCGATCAAGGCCGGCGAAAAGCTCACCATCCGCTTCTGGTGCGATGAGAGCGATACCGTCATTCTGCGTACCTGGGACGGTCAGGAACAGCAGTATCCCATGACCGCCATCGGCGACGATCATTTTGAGGCAACCGTTACCGTGCCCGAAACGCCCATGCTTTTCTGGTACGATTTTATCATTCCCCGCGAGTACGATACCGCCCACTACGGCAACGCCTATGACCAGCTGGGCGGCGTGGGCTGCTACTATGAGCACCAGCCCGTCAGCTATCAGGTAACCGTATACGACCCCGCCTATATGACCCCCGAATACCTGCGCAAGGGCGTTGTGTATCAAATCTTCCCCGACCGCTTCTACCGCGATGCCAGCGGCAGCAAGGGCCGTGTGAAGAAAATCGCCGCTGCGCACCCCGAGGCTACCTTCCACGACGAGTGGAACGAGCGCCCCACCCTGAACCTTGACCCCGCCAACGGCGACAATATGGCGCTGGATTTCTTCGGCGGCACGCTCAAGGGCATCCGTCAGAAGCTGGATTACATCCAGTCCCTCGGCGCAAACGTCATCTACCTCAATCCCATCTTCCGCGCGCGCACCAATCACCGCTATGATACGGGCAGCTACGAAGAGGTCGACCCCATTCTGGGCACCACGGAGGATTTCATCCAGCTGACCGAAGCTGCCAAAAAGCGCGGCATGCACGTGATGCTGGACGGCGTTTTCAGCCACACCGGCGCGGACAGCCAGTATTTCAACCGTTTTGGCCGCTACGACAGCGTTGGCGCCTACCAGAGCCCCGACAGTCCCTATGCGGATTGGTTCACTTTTGAGAAATTCCCCGACAAATACAAGAGCTGGTGGGGCTTCTACACCCTGCCCGCCGTGGACAAAAGCAACCCCGTCTACCGTCAGTATCTGCTGAACGACGAAAACGGCGTGTTTCCCGAATGGGTCAAGCGCGGCGCGTGCGGCTGGCGTCTGGACGTAGCCGACGAGCTGCCCATGGACCTGCTGCGCGAGATGCGCACCGCCATCAAAAACGTTGACCCCGAAAGCGTACTGCTGGGCGAAGTGTGGGAGGACGCCTCCAACAAGGTAAGCTACGGCACGCCCCGCAGCTATGTGCTGGGCGATACGCTGGACAGCGTGATGAACTACCCCCTGCGCCGCGGCGTCATTGACTTCTTCAACGGCGTTATCGACGCCTATCAGCTGCAGCGCGTCATTCTGAACCAGCAGGAGGTCTATCCCGCGCCCTTCTACTACGCGCTGATGAACCTGCTGGGCAGCCATGACCGCGTACGCATCCTCAACGCTCTGTGCGGCTATGACCGCGCGGGCGCCATCCAGATGGAGCGCACCGAGGCCGGCAAGGTCACCCTGACCGACCACCAGCTGGAAACCGCCAAAAAGCGCTACCACGAAGCCATCAAGCTGCTGTGCGCCCTTCCCGGCGCGCCCACCGTTTACTACGGTGACGAAATCGGCATGACCGGCATGGCTGACCCGTGGAATCGCGCACCCATGGCATGGGATTTTGCGGATGAAGCCCTCCGCGCCTCCATTGCCGAGCTGCTGAACGACCGCCGCAACTCCCCCGTGCTGCAGACGGGCCACCTGCGTGTGGAAGCCGCCGATGCCGACACCCTCATCATCACCCGCTTCACCGAGGACGGCAAGGACGTCTTCGGCGACCCGATCGAAGGCGAAGAGCGCGTGGTGCGCGTAAGCCGAAAGTAATGTACCCGAGGGGCTGGGGAGGGGGCTCCGCCCCACACCCCGCCAAGGGCTCTGCCC
>JAZKYW010000172.1:0-2238 GCA_045612325.1 Candidatus Limiplasma sp.
TTGCTTGTCTGAGCCAATTTCTCCGCGGCAAGCAGCGTAAGCTCACGCGCCCATTCGGAAGTACCCAGCCCGCAGCCCATACCAACGGCGTCCGCCTTTTCCAGCGCAGGTGCCAGCGTTTCCCATGCAGCCTGTACATCCTCCGAAAGGGGCAGACAGGTCGCACACGGACAAAGCACCTGAATGATATCCACGATTTTCTCAGGACAGGCCACCGTTACGAGCCCTGCCCCAGCACGCAAAGCCGCAAGCGCGCTGAGCGCCGCCGCGCCCGCCATGCCTCGGCTGCCTGCAAACAGCAGCACGCGTCCGTAATTGCCCTTGTGTGCCGTACGCTTGCGCGCAGGCACCAGTTTTTTCAGATCTGTTTTTTCAAGGATAAACATACCGTCCGCGTCATCCAGCGCAGCCGCCTCCGGAGCATTCAGCCCGATATCGGCAATGATGATCTTGCCCGCATGATCAGGCCCCTGCCTGAGATACAGGCCGTTCTTGGGACGATGGAACGTAACCGTATAATCCGCTTTGACCGCCGCTTCAAACGCTTCGCCGCTTTCGCCGTTGAGCCCCGAGGGAATATCCACCGCCACAACAGGCGCATCGCAGGCGTTGACCGCTTTGCACAAATCAGCGGCAAGTCCTTCCGGCGCTCTGGAAAGACCCGTACCGAAAACAGCATCGATAACGCAGTCGAGCTGCTGAGGCAGTTCGATTTTGTCATTTTCCTGCAATATGCGAACGCTCACGCGCTCCCCCGCCTCCGCCTGAAGCCTGTCAAGTTCACGCACGGCATCATGAGACAGTTTACCGGGCAGCACAAGGCAAACGCCACAGAAAGCCTCATCCGCCTGTGCAAGCATACGCATGGCAGCCATGCCGTCGCCGCCGTTGTTGCCCGTGCCGCACACGCACAAAACCGCGCCGCCCCGCGCACGGCGAACCCTGCGCACCGTCTGCGCCACATGAGCAGCAGCCGTCTGCATCAACGCTTCCCCCGTGATGGATGTATTTGCCATCACAAGATTTTCGACCCGTTTCATCTCTGCGGGCGTAATGGTTTTGATCATGTGCCTGCCTCCAATTTATTCGATCACACAAACGGCAGCAGCCGTGTCGCCTTCATGCGACAGGCTGAGCCACGCGCCTGCTGCTCCAAGCGCATTCATTTTATCAAGTGCCGCGCCCGTGAGCACATAAAAGGGCGCGCCCATTTCGTCATGGCTTACAGCGATATCCGCAATCGCGATGCCGCGGCCTATGCCAACGCCCGCAGCCTTCAAAAATGCTTCCTTCGCGGCAAACATCGCAGCTGCGCTCTGCGGCCCCGCCGCACCACGCGAAAGGATGTATTCTCTTTCTTCTTTTGTATAATAGCGTTCCAGAAAACGCTCATTGCTTTCCATGGCCCGTCGGATACGTTCGATGCCGCAAAGGTCTATTCCGAGTCCCTTCATGCTTCCGCCCCCATGGTCACCGCATTCACGATGGCACGCGCCATTGCTTCCGCAGCCGCGGCGCAAAGCTGCACAGGCAGAACGTCCGCCTCCACTTTGCCCGTGGCAAGCGCAAACACCGTATCGCCGTCCATTTGCGTATGCACAGGACGAATGGTGCGGGCAAAGCCGTCATGCGCACAAGTCGCCATGCGCTGTGCCTGCGCCTTGGTAAGCACGGCATCCGTTGCCACTACGCCGATGGTGGTGTTCTGTCCTTCCTTGGCGGCAGATACAGCACCGTACAGCACGCTTTCGACCGGCACGGGCGTACCGTTGGGCAGATGCCCAACGCCAATGGGATTGCCCTGCAAATCAAACACGTCACCGCAGGCATTGACCACGGCGATTGCGCCGACTGTTACGCCGCAGGCAAGCTTGAGCGCAGCCGTACCCACGCCGCCGCGTGCGGGAATGCACCCGGGAACCATTTTGCCGACCGTCGCGCCCGTGCCTGCGCCGAACGCGCCCTGCTGCACTTCCTCGCCCGCGTTTTCGCAGGCTTTGATGCCCATTGCCGCATCGGGGCGCACATGTGCATCGCCCACCATCAGGTCAAATACCACAGCCGCAGGAACGATCGGAACACGACACACGCCCATATCCACACCGATGTTCTGCTTTCCCAGATACTCCATCACACCCGTGGCGGATGCAAGACCAAATGCACTTCCGCCCGAAAGAACAACGGCATGCGCTTTATCAACGGTATTTTCGGGCTTGCAAAGGTCGGTCTCACGCGTGC
>JAZKYW010000173.1:0-3061 GCA_045612325.1 Candidatus Limiplasma sp.
CAGCGATCTGCTGGAAGTGACCTCTTCCAACGTTGTGCTGCGTTCCATCAACGTCAAGCAGACGCTCTATCCCATGCGCGAGCTCAGCATTTCTCAGGCAGACCTGATCACCGGCACGCCTGCAAAGGGCTACCGCGTAACCGGCGTGACCCTCTCGCCCGAGACCGTGCGCGTTGCCGGCACGCAGGAAGCGCTTGACCAGATGGAAGCGATGTTTACCTCCAACACCGTTGATGTAAGCGGCGTGGTGGAATCCTTCAATGCTGTACTGCGCCTTACCAAGCCCTCCGAGCTGGAATACCTGTCCACAGGTAACGTCAATGTTGCCGTCACCGTTGAGCCCGTCATCATTTCCTCCACCCTGTCCAGCGTACGCATCAACGCGCGCGGCATGGGCGGCGACAAGCGCGCGGGCTTTGACACGGGCTATGTGAACCTTGTCATCACCGGTCCGCAGAAGCAGGTGGAAGCCATCCGCCCCTCCATGGTATCGGCCTATGTGGACGTGAGCGGCCTTGAGGCAGGCGAATATATGCTGCCTGTTCAGTTCCTCGTGGAGGATACCGATACCGCCGACCTCACCTTCCAGTCTACCCCCGCCACGGTCTGTGTGACCGTCTATGAAAACTGATCCCTGAAAGGAGCCGCTGAATGAACGGCTTTGTCAAGAGCGCCCTTGTCGTTCTGCTGGATTGGATCCGCAGGTTGATCACAACCACGTGGAACCTTCTGCGCAGCGATGACGGCAGCGCATTCATGCGTTTTCTGGGCAAGCACTGGCTGGGCATCGTCATCGCCGTTTGCGTGCTGTGCATCATCGTGGACGGCGTTGTGTTCTTCTTCCGCTGGCGGCCCGACTTGGTATGGGCCACGCAGCTGCGCCATCTGCGCGCAAAGCGCACCCGCCGCGAACACAAGCCCGCCGAAAAGCCCGTCAAGGTCAAGCAGCCAAAGTCCGAGCCTCAGCCCGAGCCCGAACCGTATACCGCCTTTGCGCCCCTGCAGCAGCCCCCTGCAAACGTACCCACCGTATCCGCAGTGCAGCTGTGGCAGCAGGCGCAGGTGCAGCCCGAGCCCGTCTGGGATGACAATGCACTTTGGGAAGATGACGAGCAGGCCGTATGGCAGGAGCAGCCCACCGTTTCCTATGTGCGTCCGCAGGCGGCTCCCGCCTCCTACTACCGCGATATGCAGGCGGGCTATGCTCCCGTTTTGCCGCCCGAGCAGCTTTACACGCCCTCTGCCACCTATCAGCAGCCCGAGCCCGAGCCTGTGCATCCGGGCCTGAATGAAGAGGCTTTCCTGCAAAACATCGGTCTGCAGCCCGCGCCCGCACCGCAGCCGTCCACGCCTGCGCCCCCTGTGTTCCGTCCCTTTACCGTAACGCAGGAGCCCAAGCCCGAAGCCGCGCCTCAGGGTGCGCTGCAGCGTCTTGCCCAGAAAGCCCGCGGCTTTATCGCGCTGGACGAAGAGCAGCGCTCCATCCGCGACCTGCAGTCCAACGTGGATGTATCCAAAGCATTCCACGAGCCCGTCTATCCTCAAACCTTTGACCAAACCGAAGAATAAAGGTGTCACAATGAGCCATACTCTGCCCAAAGCCTTTATCGACCGCATGCGCGCCCAGCTGGGCGACGAGGCGGACGCCTATTTTGCCGCGCTGGACGAGCCGTACCGGCGCGGTATTCGTTTCAATCCCCGCAAGCCCATCGACCGCACCTGCGTTGAAGGCGTGCTGGACAGCGTGCCGTGGAACAACGCGCTCGGCTGCTACCTTGCCACCGACAGCGCCGCGGGCCTTGACCCCCTGCACGAAGCAGGCGCGTACTACATTCAGGAGCCCAGTGCCATGGCACCCGTCGCACTGCTCAAACCGCAGCCCGGCGAGCGCGTTTTGGACCTGTGCGCCGCACCCGGCGGCAAGACCACGCAAATCGCGGATGCGCTGGGCGGCGAAGGCCTCATCGTGTGCAACGAGCCCGTTCCTTCCCGCGCCAAGATTCTCAGCCGAAATGTGGAGCGCATGGGCGTAGCCAACGCGCTTGTCGTGAGCGCAGACCCCGAAAAGCTTGCGCCCCTGTGGCCCGGCGCCTTTGACGCCATTCTGGTGGACGCCCCCTGCAGCGGCGAGGGCATGTTCCGCCGTCACCCCGAAACGCGTGACGAATGGAACGAATCCTCCCCCGAGGGCTGCGCTGTGCGCCAGAAGCGCATCCTTGCCTGCGCCATCGAAATGCTGCGTCCCGGCGGACGCCTTGCCTACAGCACCTGCACCCTCAACCACGAGGAAAACGAAAACGTGGTCGCGTGGATGCTGAGCGAGTATCCCGAGCTGGAGACCGTGCCTTTCTCCCTGCCTGTGGATGACGGACGCACCCTTGACGCGCCCGACGGCATGCTGCACCTTTACCCGCATCAGCTGCGCGGCGAGGGACATTTTGCAGCACTGCTGCGCAAAAAGGGCGATGAGCACAGCGACCTTTTCGCTCCCGCTGCAACGCGTCTTGCCGCGCCGCAAAAGCCCATGCTTGCCGCCTACGAAGCCTTCTGCAAGCCCTTCCCCCGCATGCCCCGCGCCAACGCGCAGTTTGGCGATTTCCTGCTTTCCGCGCCCGACCTGCCGCCCCTCAAGGGCATCAAGGTGCTCCGCGCAGGCATTCAGCTTGGCGCGCTCAAGGGCAAAGTATTTGCCCCCGACCACGCGCTTGCCATGGCCCTGCCCGCTGACTGCACCATTCCCACCATGCCCCTCACCCGCGAGCAGGCGCTCCTCTATCAGGCAGGCGAGACCATCCCCTGCCCCGACTCCCTCAGCGGCTACGCCCTGCCCACCTATGCAGGTCTCGCCCTCGGTTTCGGCAAAGCCAGCAACGGCCAACTCAAGAATCATTACCCGAAGGGGCTGCGCAGGTAGCCTCCGGCGGGTAGGGGCCCCGCAAGGGGCAGTGCCCCTTGACCCCGGTCCCGTCCGCGTTTCACGCGGACGGGTTGTTTTTGTTTGGGGCAGAAACGAAGACCGCCGAAGCACGGAGGGTGCTTCGGCTCGCTTGATGCTAAATCT
>JAZKYW010000174.1:0-1560 GCA_045612325.1 Candidatus Limiplasma sp.
TTATCGCAGATCACGGTGGTATCCACCCCATCCTCGACCATTTCAAAGGCAGACAGTCTTGCGCCCTGCAAAAGCGGTCTGGTCTCATCCGTATAAACGCGGAAGTTCATGCCCTTCTCACGGCCCAAATGGATGGGAGCAAGCGCCGTGCCGTACTTGGAGGTAGCCAGCTGACCTGCGTTGCAGTGCGTAAGCACGCCGTCACCGTCCTTGATGAGCGTCAGGCCATACTCGCCGATGGCGCGGCACATAGCCACGTCTTCGGCCTTGATGGCTTCACACTCGCTGTGCAGCAGTTCCTTGATTTCAGAAACAGGCTTATCAGCGTTATCCTTTACGACCTTCTGCATGCGCTTGAGCGCCCAGGACAGATTGACCGCCGTAGGACGGGAGGAGTTCAGGTATTCCGCCGCTTCATCAAAGCGGGCGGCAAAGGTGGCATAATCATCGGTATCGATCTCTTTGGCAGCCAGATAAATACCGTAGCCCGCAGCCACACCGATGGCGGGCGCGCCGCGCACCTGCAGCAGATAGATGGCGTCCCAAATCTCTTTCTGGGTTTTGAGGTGCAGCATATTGATCTCACCGGGCAGCCTGGTCTGGTCGATGATCACCAACGCGCTGTCTGCGTCATCCAGAGCGACCGTTTCATAGCGCAAAATGTCCTTCATCCGATTTATGCTCCCTTCGCATCTTTCGCATATTTCGTTCAGTATCATCAAAGTGTATCCTTGATGCGTTCATATTCCTCACGGCTGATGAGCACCTCGCGCGGCTTACTGCCTGCGGATTTGCTTACGATGCCGCGGGCTGCCATATCATCGATCAGACGGCCTGCACGGGCGTAGCCGATCTTCATGCGGCGCTGCAGCATGCTGATGGAAGCCTGTCCGTCCGAAATGACCATTTCGATGGCCTCGTGCAGGCGGTCGTCCAAGCCTTCACTGTCATCAGTCTCATTAAGCGGCGCAGCGGCTTCGCCGTCATTTTCCATGGCCTCGATGACCTTTTCATCAAAGTCTACGCTGGAATGCGCACCGATATAATCCACCACGCGTTCGGTTTCGGCGTCGGTGAGGAAGCAGCCCTGTACACGGATGGGCGACTTGGCGCCCGTGGGGAAATAGAACATATCACCCCTGCCCAGCAGTTTTTCCGCGCCGTTTTCATCAAGGATGGTACGGCTGTCAATGCTGGAGGAAACCGCAAATGCGATTCGGGAAGGAATGTTTGCCTTGATCAGACCAGTGATAACATCCACCGTAGGACGCTGGGTGGCAACGATCATATGGATGCCCGCCGCACGCGCCAGCTGTGCGATACGGATGATGCTTTCTTCCAACCGAACCTGAAAATCCAGATAATCCATTGTTTTCTGACTGACACTCATGTTTTCACTGGCTTTTCGCCATTGGGAAAAAGCAGTATCCCAGAGTAGTTTTTCCATATCCATTGTGAAAACCTCCTGTCCGGCAAAGATGCTTAATTGCTGTTGTCAGGCAAAAAGGGAGAATTGGAAGAGAAAGAAACAGCGCTGCCCTTTGTTCAGAGATAGCACCC
>JAZKYW010000175.1:0-21171 GCA_045612325.1 Candidatus Limiplasma sp.
GGAAGTGCCCCGCATGCTGGACGAAAAACAGCAGGGTCTGCTGCGTCAGCTAGACGAGAGCATGGGCGGCAAGGAATATGGAGGCCGCAAGTCCTTTGCCGTGAAACTCAAGGACATTTTCAACTAAATCAACGAAGAGCGTGGCATTTATCGCACACGCTTTTCGGCGTTATATGAAACGGAGGAAATACGATGCAGTGGGTTGAAGCGGTAGTACATACCACCACCATTGGCAGCGACATCGTCAGCGAAGAACTGATGATGCTGGGCGCTGCCGGCACCGAGATCATTGACCGTGCGGACGTTCCCGACCCCCGCAAGGCGGGCGTATACTGGGAACTGTATGATCCCAAAATGCTGGAAGGCATGCCTGAGGACGTGCTGGTCAAGGGCTGGTTTGAGCTCAACGAGCAGACCCCCGACGTGATCAACAACGTTCGTCAGCGCCTGAATGAGCTGAAGAACGATGAGTTCATCGATTACGGCACCCTGCAGCTGGATATGCAGAACGTGGCGGATGAGGACTGGTCCGAAAACTGGAAGAAGTATTATAAGCCCTTCCGCATCGGCAGCCATCTGGTGGTCAAGCCCACCTGGGAGCCCTACGAGGCTCAGCCCGATGACCTGATCATCGAGCTGGATCCCGGCATGGCTTTCGGTACCGGCACGCATGAGACCACCAACATGTGCATGCAGCTTCTGGAGAAGCATCTGCAGGATGGCATGCGCGTGATGGACGTTGGCACCGGCAGCGGCATTCTGGCCATTGCTGCGGCCCGTCTGGGTGCGAAGGATATCCTCGCCATCGATATCGACCCCTCCGCCGTCAAGGTCGCCATTGAAAACGTGGAGATGAACGGCGTAAAGGATCAGGTGCGCGTGGTCGTAGGCGACCTGTGCAAGTCTGAGGCTATGCCCTGCGATCTGGCGGTTGCCAACATCGTTGCTGACGCCATCTGCATGCTGGCCGGCCCTCTGACCCGTCATCTGGAAAAGGATCGTCTGCTCATCTGCTCCGGCATCATCCGCGAGCGTGAACAGGACGTGCTCAACGCCGCCACCGAGGCAGGCTACACCCTCTTCGACCGCATCGAAAAGGGCGAGTGGGTCGCGCTGGCGCTCAAGAACGAGGGTAAGTAATGCACCGCTTTTATGTTGAAACGCCCGTTGCACAGGTCGGCGACGTGATCACGCTTTCCGCTGAAGAAAGCGCCCACGCCGCCCGCGTGCTGCGCCTGCGCCCGGGTGAAGAAATTCGTCTGCTGGACGGTCTGAATCTCTGGGAGGCTGTGTTGGAAACGGTAGACCCCAAAGAGACCACCGCGAAGGTCACGGCAGCCTGTCCCTCGCCCGAAGCGCCTGCGCAGGCGGTTTTGTTCCAGGGCCTGCCCAAGGCGGACAAGCTGGAGCTCATTGCCCAGAAAGGCACGGAACTTGGCATGTGGGAGCTGTGGCCCATCGAAATGGAACGCAGCGTAGCCAAAGCCGACAAGGCCGATAAGGGCGATAAAAAGCGCGAACGCTTGAGCCGAATCGCGCTGGAAGCCGCCAAGCAGAGCGGACGCGCCCATGTGCCCGAAGTGGCGTCGACCGTTTCCTTTGCCAAGGCGCTGCCCAAACTGGCTGAATTTGACCTTGTGCTTGTCGCTTGGGAAGAGGAGCAGTCCCTGCCCATGAGCAAGGCTGTTGCAGCCCATGTAGAGGCAAACGGCATGCCCAAGCGCGTGATGATCGTTGTTGGCCCGGAGGGCGGCATCAGCCAGCGCGAATGGGAAGTACTGAAGGAACACGGCGCTGTAAGCGTTACGCTGGGCAGGCGCATCCTGCGCACCGAAACCGCGGGCCTTTGCGCGCTCAGTGTGCTGTGGACCGCACTTGGAGAAATGTAAGGAGCATTCAAAGAAATGCCGAAAACCGTTAGTTTTACCACCCTTGGCTGCAAGGTGAACCAGTACGACACGCAGGCCATGCTTGAGCAGTTTGAGCAGCATGGCTATGAAGCTGCCGCTCAGGGCGCTGCTGCGGATGTGTATGTGGTAAACACCTGTACCGTGACCGGAACGGGTGATAAAAAGAGCATGCAGCTCATCCGCCGCTGCCGCAGACGCAATCCGCAGGCGCAGCTGATCGTTGCAGGCTGCCTGGCCCAGCGTATGGGCGAAAATCTGCGCGATACGGGCGCAAGACTGATCATTGGCAACCAGTATCGCGGTCAGGTCGTGGAGCTGCTGGAAAAGGCTGTGGCAGAGGATACGCAGATCGTGGCGGTTGAAAATGTGGAAGGCGTGCCGTATGAGCCGCTGAGCATCCGCAACCACGAAGGTCACACCCGCGCTGTGATGAAGATTCAGGAAGGCTGCGACAACCACTGCACCTACTGTATCATCCCGTCTGTGCGCGGCACCATCCGTTCGCGCCCCATCGACGCCATCCGTGAGGAGGCACAGGCGCTGGCGAATGCAGGCTTTCAGGAGCTGGTGCTCACGGGCATCCACCTTACCAGCTACGGCCGTGATTTGGAGGGCCGTCCCTCGCTGGCGGATGCCGTCAAGGCTGCCAATGTGGAGGGCATCACCCGTATCCGTCTGGGCTCGCTGGAGCCTCGCGTAGCCAACGACGCTTTTGTGGCTGCGCTCAAGGATATGCCCGAGCTTTGCCCGCAGTTCCATCTTGCGCTGCAGTCCGGCAGCGACAGCGTGCTGCGCCGCATGAAGCGCGGCTATAACACCACGCAGTTTATGGCTGCTGTGGAGCGTATCCGTGCCGCGTGGCCTACCGCCGCCTTTACCACGGACGTGATCGTTGGTTTCCCCGGTGAAACGGAAGAGGAATTTGCAGAAACGCTGCGTTTCAGCGAAGCCGTCGGCTTTGCCCGCATGCATGTGTTCCCCTTCAGCCCCCGCGAGACCACCCCTGCAGCCGAAATGCCCGACCAGATTCCCGAGCATGTGAAGGCTGAGCGCGTACACCGTCTCATCGCTCTGGGCGATAAACTGGCGAAAAACTACTGCGAAGCCTTCCTTGGCAAAACCGTGCCTGTGCTTGTGGAAGAAAAACACAAGGATGGCGGCATGGTTGGCTATACGCCCGAATACATCCATGTACATCTGCCCGAGGGCGTCAGCGGCGAGGTGTGCAATGTCCGTCTGACTGCCCTTACCGAAGAGGGCATGGCGGGCGAGAACATCTGATACTTGAGGAGGAAACACCCATGAACGATTGCCTGTTCTGCAAGATCATTGCCGGTCAGATCCCTTCCAACAAGGTTTATGAAGATGAGTATACTTACGCATTCCATGATATCGCCCCTCAGGCGAAGGTGCATGTGCTGGTGGTAAGCAAGAAGCATACCCCCGATGCTGCCCACAACGCTGACCTGACCGATACCGAGCTGGCTGCCTGCCTGCGCACCTGCGCCAAGGTAGCGGATATGCTGGGCCTCACCGAGGGCGGCTACCGCATCGTTAACAACTGCGGCGCCAATGCCTGCCAGAGTGTGAAGCATATTCACTTCCATGTACTCGGCGGCGAGCAGCTGAGCGAGAAAATGGCGTAATAATTTGTAACGAAATCAAAAATAATGGTTGACGAGTCGGCAAATAAGTGCTACAATATGTACATGTTCGCCATACGCTCCCAACGGGGCAAGGCGATATGAGCGAGGGGAGGGATAACAGTGTCCGAGGTACGCATCCGCGAAAACGAATCCCTGGAAAGCGCTCTGAAGCGATTCAAACGTCAATGTGCTCGCACAGGTGTTTTGGCAGAGGCTCGCAAGCGTGAGCATTATGAGAAGCCCAGCGTAAAGCGTAAGAAGAAGGCTGAGGCTGCACGCAAGCGCAAGTACTGATTCATCAGTCGTCAAAAACCGTTCCGAAGTTTCGGAACGGTTTTTTGCTGCCTTCAAAACCCTGACGGCATGAGAAAAGCCCCTGCATTTGCAGGGGCTTTTGTGTTATCAGCCTTTTTTGAAACCGGGCAGGCGCAGACGGTAATGCGGTCTGTGCAGCTTTTTGGCTTTCAGCTCTTTGCGTACGCGCTCGTCGCGTTCCACTTCTTCGATTTCATCATCACGGGTAAAGACGCGCCAGTATTTGACCAGAATGAAGCCCATCGCGGTAATCGTAAGCGCACGGGCCAGCGTGGTGAACTGAACGCTGTATACCTCCATGCCCAGGAAGTTCATGGTGCTGTCGCCGCTGATGCCGCTGATGGCGGTACCGGTGATCAAGCCAAGGAAGGCGAACAGGTTGCAGCCGATGGTGTTAAAGGCAATGCAGGAGGTGGAGCCTTCTTCGGGCAGGTTGGTGTAGAGGATGTTGGCGTAGGAAAGGTTGAGGCCGACAGAAACGATGTGCTGCCAGATGACCATGGGTACATAGATCCACGGACGGCTGGGCGTCATCATGAAGAAGCAAATCTCCGTAGGCACCAGCCACAGACAGGCAATGCCGAAGGTTTTGATCCACGAATAGCGGCGCAGCACCTTTTGCCACGGCGAGGTGAGCGTGAGCAGAAATACCGTGTACAGCGCTGACATTACATTGATCAGCGTGTAGGAGAAGTTCATGTGGTTGAGCAGGTAGTAGTTCCACAGGCCGTTGTGGAGGTTGGCAATGTAGTTCCACGCAAACTGCAATAGCATGCAGGCCATGAACTTGCGGTACTTGAGGGGAATGGTGAAGATCTCTTTAAGGCTGGTGCGGCTGCCTTCCTCGCTGGGATATTCCTTGGCGCGCACCTGTACGATGATCTCAATGATGACCAGCGCAAAGGCCAGATAACGCAGACCGAGGATGATGGTGGTCTGATAGGGGGAACCCGCCACAGCGTCCGTGATCACGCTGCTGATGAGCAGAATGAACGTGGACATGATGGAGGAGAAGATCTGCAGGAAGGAGAGGTAACGCGTGCGACGGTGGTTATCCTGCGGGAAGAAGCGGTAGAACCACACCGTAAAGCCGGGACTGAAGGGCGCGTAAATGGCGTAGGCGAAGAAGAGAATGATGACAAACCACACCAGACGCGCATCGGGGTCGGTCACGAACTGCGGCATGATGTTCGTCGCCAAAATATACATGGAGTAGAAATAGATCTTGGCGGCGATCAGTATGGGTTTGCGCCGTTTGAAGCGCGACAGTATTTTCGAAGAGAAAATACTGAAGATGCTGGCAATAGGGGGGATGAAGGTAACGATACCTGCACCCGTGATGGAAATTCCGTACATGGTCAAAAAACCGGTATAGAAAATACCGGTGATAAAGACATTGTAGAAGGAAGCCATCAGATTGCAAAAGAGCTGTATGATACGCCCCTTTGCATCATCGTCACGGGTGTTGAAAATATCGGTAAAGGACATCTTGAAAGCCAGAAATCGAGACTTCCACATAGATGGATTCCCCTTTGATTTTATGTATGTCGTTGGTCGCATTTTAGCATAACGGGGCAGGTAATTCAATGGGTTTTCACAATTTCATACAGGTAAAAAAAGAACCAAAGCGACCGCAGGGAAAAGATGGTCGCTTTGGCTTTTTTTGTGATTATTCAGCGGCAAGCTCGGCGAAACGGCGGCCGCAGTCAGCGATGAAACGCAGGAAGGAACAGCCCGCCTTGGGGTCGATGTAGGTCCAGATAAAGTAGGTTTCAAAGCACATGGTCTTGTCAAAACCGATGGCCTTGAGGCCTTCCACAAAGCGGTTCCAGTCCATCTTGCCGGTGTAGGGCGGCATGTGCTGGTCATCGTTGCCGTTGTTGTCGTGTACGTGGAAGCATTCGATGCGGTCGCCCAGCTTGATCATGGACTGCTTGATGTCCTTGCCCAGCAGCAGCAGATGGCCCGTATCCAGACAGAAGGCAAATACGCGCTCGCCGGCGATCTCGTTGAGCGTATCCACGTACTGGCAAGCCAGCGTAAGGTCGGAGCAGATGGCTTCGTAACGCTTTGCGTTGAAAGAGCTGAACATGTTCTCAAGGCAGATGATAACGCCGTGCTCCTTGGCAACGGGGATGAGCTGGCTGTAGCGTTCGATGTTCAGGTCCCATTCCACCTGAGGATCAAGCTTTCTCTTGTAGTCCAAAAAGAAAGGATGGATGATTAGGCGCTTGCAGCCGATGTAAGCGCAGGCGATGATGCTCTTTTTGAGCACTTCCAGCAGGTAATCGTTGTAGCCGTCGCTGGGCTCGGGAATATAGCAGGGGAAGGGTGCGTGCGCCTGATAGTTATCAATACCGTATTTCTCGGCGGCGTCTTTCCAGGGCTTGAAATAGGCAAGCATCTCATCACCCTCGGCGTCAAAAGCAGGCACATGCTCGTGCTTGTTGATTTGAGAAACGCCGAGCAAATGGTCAAAGTTAACGTCTACGGCATCAAAACCTGCTTCCTTGATAACGCGGTATGCCCCGTCAGTGCCAAAATGCTCTTCAATACCACCGGTCTGTACGCCGATTTTCATGTGATTTATCCTCCAATGACAGTTTTGGTCGCAGCGTTGCTGGTATTTCTATTATAGTCCTTTCCAACCTTGGGCGCAAGCGCCATTGTTACAAGTGTTCTATTGACATAGGAGGTGTACAAGTGTACACTTTCGGTAGACGATTGTCATATTGCAAAAGGAGGAGATCAAATGCCATACGAATGCACCAAAGCAGAGTGGAAGATTCTTGAAATGTTGTGGCGCGACGGCTGCATGAGCGTGAAAGAACTTACGGATGCACTTTTGCCGCAGACAGGCTGGACGCAGCATGCGGTAAGCGTTCTTGTAAACAGGCTTGAACAAAAACACCTCATTGAAAAGGATGAAATTACCCATAGTAAGCGTTATGTATGCAGGCTGTCCAAAGCGCAGGTAAATATAGGAAAACCTGCTGTATGCATGACGGCGGCTCAAAGGCTGAAAGCATGCCTGACCAAGGGAGGAACGTACAAATGAGGACCGCAGTGATTTATAATTTTTTGATCGAAGCCAACCTGATGGCAGCCATCGCCATTCTGCTGATGATTCCCGTTCGCATCTTCGGCAGAAAAAAGCTGGGCAGCCGCGTCATCTGCTTTGCGTGGCTGCTGGTAGCGCTGCGCTTGCTGTGTCCGCTTGCGCTGCCCAATCCGGTCATCCATGAAATCCGTCCTTCTTTTTCCATTGATTACGCCATCCGTCCCATTGCGGGGCAGATTCAGGTGCGTTTCCGCGACGCGATGGAAGGTCTCTATCAAAGTACGCTGAATACAGGCGCGGACAAGCTGCAGGATACGTTCCATGAACTGCGCGTCGATTCGGAAAACGGCATGCTTTCCATCCGCCTGATGAAGGTTTATCTGATTGGCATGGCGGCTGTGGTGGGCTGGATGGTCGTAAGCAACCTGCGTTTCCGCCGTACGCTCCGTGCTGACCGCATTGAAGCGATCACAGGCAAAACGCTTGATGTTTATGAGGCTCTGTGCAAGGAGCTGAAGGTAAAAGCCATTCCCGTGTACTATGTTGACCCGCTGCCCAGCGCATGTCTTGTGGGCTGTTTGAAGCCCTATATCGCGCTGCCTCTGACGGTAAAGCCGCATGAAGCCGAGGCGGTGCTCAGGCATGAACTTTGTCATTACAAGGCCAAAGACCATCTTTGGTGTCTGGTCAGGCTGGTTTGCTGTGCTGTCCATTGGTTTGACCCGCTGGTATGGGCTGCAGCCCGCATGAGCCGTACCGACAGCGAACTTGCATGCGATGAGCGCGTCATCCGCACCATGAACACCGAGCAGAAGCGTGATTATGCACAGGTTTTGGTGCTTGCAGCTGCCAGACGTGACCTGCCGTCCGTATCGGTGATGTCCACGGGCATGAGTATGACAGGCCGCAGGCTGAAAAACCGCGTAGCAGGCATTATGAGCGGCGCAAAGATCCAAAAAGGATGGATGACGACCTTTGTGCTGCTGGCAAGCGCAGCGCTCATCGGCGCATTTGCAACCGCCGAGCTCAGGCCTGTGGCACACATCCCGAAGGACGAAATGTTCTACAGCGCACAGACCATCGGCAGCGGTACGGTCGAAATGAGCGAGGAAGAGAAAGCGGCGGTTATCGATGCAGCCAAGGCTTTCTGGCAAAGCGAGGCCTTGCATGCGGATGTGCACGACAGCCTTGACTGGAGCGTACAGGCTTACGATACCCATACCGAGGTTTATGCCATCGACCCCGATTGGGGCGAGGCGCTCATCGTTGCCTTTGACCCTGAGGGCAAGGTGCTTTATCTGAACAATCGCCGCAGCGGCGACCGCGATGCGACAACCTTTGACGCCCCATCCAAGGAGCTGAGTGCGGGCGAGCTTGACAAAATGAAGGAATATGCTCTGGGAATCCTGGAAGCGCTGGAGCCCGGCATCTCCCAAAAGGAATCGGTCCATGAAGCCGCAAGCGGTACATATATCAACGGCAAATACTTCTACCGTTTCTTCATTTACGAAGGTGAAGGGGCGGAAGAGGAAATGACCTATGTATTCAATGTGCAGGTCTATCCCGAGGTGCGTCTGACGCACTATGAAAATCGGAAGCAATTTGACAGGGATGCATCTGACCGACTGGAGCCCGGCAACGGCTGATGAGGAGGAGAAAAGCATGAAGAGATTATTGGCCTGTCTGCTTGTATTCATGCTGCTGTGCGGCATGAATACGGCGGCAGCGTTCACGGATGAACAGGCGTTTGATATGGTACACATGTATCTGACGGAGGTTTTTGGCTATACATTGGAAGAAGCCGATGCATTTGAAATGCTGGTGGACCGAAATGTGATCATTTTCTTCAAAAATTCGCAATGGCGTTATTCTGCTGTGTATGATGAAGCAAACGACAAGCTTACCGACGTGGATACGCCGTTTGACGGCGAGGAGGGATTTACGGCCTATCCCGGCGAAAACTCGGTGCGCACGGTGCTGAGACTGGCGCGTGAGCAGGGGTGGTTCGTCCGTTGGGATGGAGCGAGCCGCGCAGCGTTTCAAAATGCCATGCAGGCAAACGGCGTGCAGCCCTCTGCAAGGCTTGCGGAAGCGCTTGATACAATGGAAGCTTCCGAGGCACTGCATGAGTTCTTTGTATCGTGCTACGGTGAATATACCGATTGGTCATTCGAACTGAGGAACTGGTATCAGCAGGAGATGGAGGAATATGCGTTTACTTATACCGGCGCCCCTGCAATGGCGGAGGGGATCGCCGTATGGACGCAGAAGCAATCCTCGGGGCAGGATGTGGAAATGACGCGCTTTATCGGGGAAGTTCCCGATGAGCTTGCAAGTGTTTTTGCGCATCCCAAACTGGAGGGCTGGACATGCCTGAGCGGCGCGATGATGAAAGGCGTCAAAAATCAGTATGGGTTCGGTCTTGCTGCGTTTGAAAAGGACGGTCAGCGTTTGCTTGCAGCCTATCGCTCTGGAGGCGGCGCAGGAGAATGGCAGCTTTCGCCCGTCAGCATGCAGGCGTTGTATACAGATAAACCGGTCGTCATTTCTCCTGCGGAAGGCCTTCGTACGGTTGAGATCATCTATACGGATGGTACCGAGACAGAACGTTTTGAAGTGACGCTGGTGAGCACAAACGATGACGTGACAGATGCTGTTATCAAACAGTATACGCGCATGAATGCTGCTGACGGCAGTGGTTTCAGGCTGGATTTTGACAACGGAGTAAACGCAACGGTATATGAAAACCATGTCAAAGTGAAAAAACAGCAGCTTCCTTCCTCCATCACGCAGACCATCAGTATGGTGGATATCCATACCTTTCCCACCACGCTTGAAGCTGCCGAAAAAGCACGGCAGGGCCTGATTCCCGAAGGGTATTTGATGGTAAACGGCGTACACCTGAGACAAAAGACATCCTCCCGCTCCAAAAATTTGGGCGATTATCACGCAGGTGTGCTGGCAGAATATCTGGGCACCGAAGCAGGCGACCCCGCCCCTTGGTATCACGTCAGAATCGGGCAGGCGGAGGGCTATATGAGCAGCAGCTACGTCACCTATGCCTATCCCGGTGGTGCGATTTACCTGTCGGGCAACACCCTTTCCGTAGCCGAAGCGCAAAAGGAAATCGCTTTGAAAAAGTCGCCTTCCGCACTGAGCGGCACAGTTCAGAAAATCGAAGAAGGCACGCTTATGCATGTACTTGCCGAATGCGATGGGGGATGGCTGCACGTGAGCATCCCGCAGGGGACATTTGATGTGATGATGGACCCCGAAGGCACAGACGGATACATCCGCAAAAAGGACGTATTGACTGCCGCAACGCCCCTTGCGCTGGAGTGGGGCAACTAACCCGAAAAAACCGCTTCGAAAATGCTCGAAGCGGTTTTGTTATACCAAGTTTGACGTTGCAATTACAGGCTTGCAAGAGTATAATCAAGAGCTGTACACTTCTCTAAAAATATCGATACCAAAGGAGAATGGACCGTGATTTTTGGGCGACACATTAACCGATATTATGTGAAACATGCCTTCATGCTGCTGCTGGGTCTGGGTGCGCTGGCAATGGTGGACTATCTGCAGCTGGTCATACCCAGGCTGTATCAGATGCTCATCAACGGCGTAAGCAACGGCGCTGTGGAAGTGGATGGGCAGATGCTGCCCTTTGACCTTGATTTCCTGCTGGACAGGATTTGTCTGCCCATGGTAAGCGTTATTCTTGCCATGGTGTTTGGACGTTTCCTGTGGCGCGTCTGTTTTGCAGGCTCTGCCATCAAGGTTGAAAACGACCTGCGCGACCGCATGTTTGACCACTGTAAGGACCTGAGCCGTCAGTACTATCAGGTAAACAAAGTGGGCAACCTCATGAGCCTGTTTACCAACGACCTTGAAACGGTGCACGAGTGCTTTGGTCACGGCGTTATGATGTTCTTTGACGCGTTGATGCTGGGCTCGCTGGCTGTTGTCAAGATGTTCCGCATGGACCCCGTGCTTGCAAGCTTTTCCATGGTCCCCATGCTGTTTTTGATGGCAGCGGCAACGGTCATCGGCAAGTACATGAAGTCCAAATGGGCCATCCGTCAGGCGGCATTTTCCAAGCTGTCGGATTTCTCTCAGGAAAGCTTTTCCGGCATTGCCGTTATCAAGGCCTTTGTAAAGGAAGCCAAGGAGCTGTGGGCTTTCCGTGAGCTCAACAAGGAAAACGAGGAAGCCAACGTCACCTTCGTCAAAGCATCCATGCTTTTGCGCATCGTGGTCAGCATGTTTGTAGAATCCGTCATCTGCGTTATTCTGGGCTATGGCGGCTATCTGGTGCATAAGGGCGCCTTCAACGCCGGTCAGCTGATGGAGTTCATCGGCTACTTCACGGCGGTCATCTGGCCCATTATGGCTGTTTCTGAGCTCATTGATATCACCTCCCGCGGCCGTGCATCCCTCACCCGTATCAGCGAACTGCTGGAGGCCAAGCAGGATGTAGCCGACCGCGCGGATGTGAAGGAAGCCGCCCCCATCAAGGGCAGCATCGCCTTCCGCAATCTCACTTTCCGCTATCCCGACAGCGGCATCACCGCGCTGGAAGACGTAAGCTTCACCATCGAGGCGGGCGAAAACGTGGGTCTGGTGGGAAAGACCGGCTGCGGCAAGACCACTCTGGTGGACCTCATCCTTCGCACCTACAACGTGGATGACGGCACTCTCTTTGTGGATGGAAACGATGTGAATGACATCCCCATCCGTCAGGTGCGTCAGGCCTGCGCCTATGTGCCGCAGGATAACTTCCTGTTCAGCGATACCATTGCCAACAATATTTCCTTCGGTGTGGATAACATCAGCCGGGATCAAATCGCCGAAGCTGCTGAACTGGCGGACGTACATGGCAACATCGTTGAATTTACCGATGGCTATGATACCGTTCTGGGCGAACGCGGCGTGACCGTATCCGGCGGTCAGAAGCAGCGTATCTCCATTGCCCGCGCTCTGCTCAAGGATGCGCCCATCCTGATTTTGGACGACAGCGTATCCGCCGTTGATACCAAGACTGAAAAGAAGATCCTTGAAAACCTGCGCAAAACGCGTAAGGGCCGCACCACCATTCTGATCGCGCACCGCATCTCCACCATTGAAAGTATGGATAAGATCCTGTTCCTTGAGCAGGGCAAGCTGCTGGCAGTGGGCACGCATCAGGAACTGTACGATAACTGTCAGGCCTACCGCAAGATGGTAGAGCTGCAGAAGCTGGAAGAGGAAGGAGGCGAGAACAACAATGCGTGAGTATCTGCCCATTTTGATCGTAGGCGCGATCATCGGCGTTTTTACGGTAATTTTTATCGCAGCTTATTTCTACGTTCGTAGCCGCAAGGAGCAGATTTTTGACCGCCAGATGCCTGACGGCGAGATCGTTGTTCGTCTGCTTCGTTACGCCAGACCCTTCTGGAAGAACTTTGTGCTGGTGCTCGTCATCATGCTGTGCTCCATCGCCAACGAGATTCTCTCGCCCCTCATCACCGGCTCCATTGCCGACATGATGGGCGCAGAGTTCGCCATGAAGGAACTGTTCCTGCGCGTCGGTATGTACGTGTTTGTGCTGGCGGTGGCGCTGGTGAGCAGTTACTGGCAGGCCATCATCCTGCAGAAAACGGGCCAGAAGATCCTCTCCTCGCTGCGTGAAAGCGTGTTTACTCATATCGAAAGTCTGTCTCACGAGCAGCTGAACCAGATGCCTGTTGGCAAGCTGGTGACCCGTGTGACCAATGATACCAACGCCATTTCCATGATGTTTACCAACACGCTGGTACAGCTGATCAAAAACGTGTTTATCATCATCGGCGTTTTGGCGGCTATGCTTTCGCTCAACTACATGCTCACGCTGGTCGTTCTGTGCTTTGTGCCGTTTGTGGCGCTGTTTGCGTTCGTGTTCCGTAATTTCTCCCGCCGCGCCTACCGCAAGGTAAAAGACGGCACCACGGACATCAACACCTACCTGAGCGAAAACCTGAGCGGTATCAAGATCACCCAGATTTTTAACCGCGAGGAGCAGAAACTGGCCGAGTTTTGCGACAAAAGCAAAAAGCTGGCCAAAGCCAAGCGCAACCAGCTTTTCGTATTCAGTATTTTCCGCCCCATGGTATACATGCTGTATGTATCCTCCGTGCTGTGCCTGTTCTACATGGGCGGCAAAGGCGTCATCCGCAATACGGAGTTCATGGGGCAGGTGGTAACGGTCGGTACCATCGTAAGCTTCTACATGTACAACTCCCGCTTCTTCAACCCCATCCAGACGCTGGCTGAGCAGTTCAACACCCTGCAGTCCGCCTTCGCATCCGCTGAAAAAATCTTTACCATCATGGATATGGAGCCCGCTGTGGTGGATGAACCTGACGCCATCGAGCTGGAAGAAGTGAAGGGCGAGATCGAATTCCGCAATGTATGGTTCTCCTATGTGCCGGATGAATGGGTGCTGAAGGATGTTTCCTTCCATGTAAGCCCCCGTGAAACGGTCGCGTTTGTCGGCTCAACCGGCTCGGGCAAGACGACCATCCTTTCGCTCATCTGCCGCAATTACGACATCCAAAAGGGCCAGATTCTGATCGACGGCATCGATATCCGCAAGATCAAGATCTCCTCTCTGCGCAGGCATTTCGGTCAGATGCTGCAGGATGTGTTCCTCTTCTCGGGTACCATCCGCTCCAACATCGTACTGCGTGAGGAAAACATGACCGATGAAGAGATCATGGAAGCCTGCCGCTATGTGAACGCCGACAGCTTTATCAACCGCCTGTCCGGCGGGCTGGACGAAGTGGTACGCGAACGCGGCAACAACTTCTCTGCCGGTCAGCGTCAGCTGCTGAGCTTTGCACGCACCATCATCCACAAGCCTTCCGTGATGATCCTTGACGAGGCAACGGCAAACATCGATACCGAGACCGAGATCCTCATTCAGGATTCCATGGAAAAGATGAAGAACATCGGCACTATGCTTATCGTAGCGCACCGTCTGTCCACCATTCAGCATTCCGATAAGATCATCGTGCTGTTCAAGGGCAAAATTCTGGAGCAGGGCAAGCATCAGGATCTTCTGCATCAGAAAGGCCGTTATTATCAGCTCTACACGCTGCAGTACCACAAGGAGCAGCTTGCATAAGAAAAAGGAGTCTCGCAAGAGACTCCTTTTTTTAGCCGATAAAGGCCATCAGTTCTTCAAAGCTGCCGTGAGGATATTGAGCAATATCCACGCCGCGCTTGTTGATGAGGCAATCTGTAAGCAGGAATACCTGCATACCAACGGACACGGCGACCATATCATCATCCACATCGTTGCCTACCATCAGGCATTCTTCGGGATTCAAATCCAGCTCGCGCATGATTTGGCGGTAGTATTCGGGATTGGGCTTGCAGAAGCTGCTGTTTTCGTAGGTGGTTACCAGTTCGAAATCGTCCTTGTTTAGCCCTGCCCAGCGGATGCGGCTTTCGGTAGCCACGGCGGGGAAAACGGGGTTGGTAGCCAGCACAACGCGAAGGCCTTTGTCTTTGAGCGCTTTGATGCACTCGGCAGCTTTGGGCGTATGGCCGCAGTCGGCGGCAACCTGCTGAAAATCCGTGCGATAGAACTCGACAAAGATGGGCGCGTCTTTGATGCAGTGCTCGCCCATCATCTTGCCAAAACCCTGCCAGAAGGCCTGCTCATTGGTGCGGGAGCCGGCGTTTTTGATCACGGCATAGGTGCAGCTCATAATGGCCTGTACGGTTTTTTCGGGGTCATAGCCGTGGGGAGCCAGCTTTTTGACAAGACGCTTGAAATAGGATTTGAGAAAAACATCCTGGTCCATGGGCAGCAGCGTGCCATCAAGATCAAACAAAATCGTTTTCAGGGACAAAGTAAGCACTCCTTTCGGAATTTTTGTCAATCAAAAACCACCAGCGGCGCGATAATGCTGGCGGTCAGTGAGCGAAGGTGGTCAGGAATTCTCCTTGTTCAGGCCAAGCAGGTAATCAGCACTGACGTGGTAAAACCTGCACAAAGTCACTACATGACGAAGAGGCAGCTCGTTGATGCCTGTTTCGTAGCGGGAATAAACCTGCTGCGTGGTGTTCAGCACCAAGGCGATGTCGGACTGCTTCAGGTCGCGACTTTCCCGAAGCTCTCGGAGTATTTCACAGTACGCTTTCATGTTGCATACACTCCTGGCATTCGTATTTGCATTTATTATACGCCATTATGAAAAAATGCGCAAGAAAAAAGAATGAAATTGATTGATGTGGGCACAAAGACGCGAAAAAACGGATAAAACAAGCCTCTGTGCATAGTGGACAGAGGCTTGTTTAACGTTAAACGCGCACCATACTGGCAACCAGTTTGTCGTTGCTTACAACGGTCACACGGGTACCGATGGGCATTTCGGGCAGAGGCTTGTAGGCGTCATAGTAGAAAAGACGGTCGTCTTCGGGGTCGTTGCGCTCGCCTACGTTGACCAGCATGGCATAAACCTCCATGCCTTCACGGTCGGTCACATCCTCAGAAAACTCCTTGAAGATGCCCGTAGTGGTGCGCTTGCGGCCTGCAAGCAGATACTGCAGATTCTTGCGGTAGATCATTGCGGGGCGTACGTATACACCCATCAAAAATACCATGTAACCGCCGCCAAGCAGCGTAAGCGCAGAGGTGAGCATCCACAGATGTTCGCTGCGGGCGATCTGACCGTATACAAAAATAGCGGTCGCAACGGCAAGAACTGCAATGGAGGGGGCAAGGGTGAGCAGAAGACGCTTTTTCAGCAAGGCGTTGATATCCTGCCAATCTTTTTCGGTGTACATGCGCAATGCTCCTTTTACTTGGATTCACCGCTGCCGATCTTCTGCATCAGCTTGATCGTGACGAAGAAGAGGGTCAGGACAAGAAATACACCAAGCAAACCCATCAGGGTGACCAGCAGGCCCTTGGTAAACAGGGGAAGCGCAACCAGCGCGTTGGCAGCCGTTTCAGGCACGGGAGTGGAAATGGCCTGTTCCACAACTTCCTCAACGGCGGGAGCAGCTTCGGTCAAAGCAGCAAACCATTTAAACATATCTTTTATCTCCTTCCCAAAGCGATTACCAGATGCCGCCCAGCATCATGCTGACAAGCGTAATGACCATGCCGCCGGCTACGATGGAGCCCAGCTGACCGGATACGTTGGCGCTGATGGACTGCATGAGGATGAAGTTGTAGGGGTCTTCTTCCTTGGCGATCTTCTGGATCACACGGGCACTCATGGGGAATGCAGAAATACCGGCAGCGCCGACCATGGGGTTGATCTTCTTCTTGCGGAAGACATTGAGGGCTTTGGCAAACAGCACGCCGCCGGCAGTGTCAAACACGAAGGCGAACAGACCCAGCGCCATGATGAGCAGGGTATCCATACGCAGGAAGTTTTCGGCTACCATGGTGCCGCCGATGGTGATGCCCAGCAGAATGGTGACCAGGTTTGCCAGTTCGTTCTGGGCGGTCCTGCTCAGACGATCCAAAACGCCGCATTCACGGATGAGGTTGCCAAACATCAGGGAACCTACCAGCGGAGCGCTCATGGGCACGATAATGCCGGCAACGGCAGTAACGATGATGGGGAAGAGGATGAGGGCCAGCTTGGAAGCGCGCTCCTCGTTGTAATCCATGCGGATCATGCGCTCCTTCTTGGTGGTGAGCGCCTTGATGACGGGGGGCTGGATAACGGGCACCAGAGACATGTAGCTGTAAGCGGCTACGCTGATGGGCGCCATGTAATCCTTCAGATCGAAGTGGTTGGCAACGTAGAGGGTGGTGGGGCCGTCGGCAGCGCCGATGATGCCGATGGCGGAAGCCAAACGCAGGATGAGGCTCTCATCGCCAGCGGTGGCGGGCAGCACGATGGGGATCAGCACCAGAGAGAGCAGGAAGGTAGCAAAGATACCAAACTGCGCGGCAGCGCCGAAGAAGATCATGCTGGGATCCTTCAGCAGGGGAGAGAAGTCGATCATGGCGCCTACGCCAATGAAGATGAGAATGGGGAACAGCTCGTTGGCGATGCCGGCGTTGAACAGCACCGTCAGGAAGCCGTGCTCGCCCAGCGCGCTGGCAGCTGCAGCGCCGGTAGCAGCATCAATGACAGGGGGCAGATTGGCCAGGATGGCGCCAAAACCAATGGGCAAAAGCAGAGCGGGTTCGTAATCCTTTTTGATAGCCAGATAGATCAGTACGCCGGCAATGATGAACATGGCAAGCGTTTTCAGTCCTTCACCGGAGCCGAGGTAGAGCACGCCGGCAAACAGTTCTTTGAGGATTGCAACGATATCCAAAACAGGTCCTCCCTTACGAATTTTGACCGGCGAAGGCCGATACATTACTTTCAATTATAGCAAAACAAACTGCCAAAGTCAAAAACTCGGGCAGCTTGTTCACCAAATCTTTACTATTTTCTTTAGCGTGACCACTTGCGCATCGCGCCGGTCTGCGGTGTATAGGGGCTGTTTACATTCAGGCTGTCCATGGTGGTCAGATTGCGGTTTTTCACCGCGTTGAGCACAAGGCCGATACCTGCCATGTTGGTAACAAGGTTGCTGCCGCCGTAGCTGAGGAAGGGGAGCGGAATGCCCGTGATGGGCATCAGACCTGTTGCCATACCCACATTTTCAAACACGTGGAACAGCATCATGGCCATAACGCCGATGATGATCATCTGACCGAAACGGTCGGTGGTGTAGCGCGCAAGGTAGAGCATTCGCAGAATGATCAGCAGATAGGTGAGGATGACCGCAGCGCTGCCAACAAAGCCCCAGGCTTCGCCGATGGTGGCAAAGATAAAGTCCGTCCAGTCTTCGGGCACATAGTCCAGCTGGCTGAAGGAGCCCTGCACGAACGTGCCGCGACCAAGGAAACCGCCCGAACCGATGGCGATTTTGGAGTTGGTCTGCTGGTAGGATGCTCCTGCGTCCATCGATGGGTCGAGGAAGCTGAGGATTCGCACCAGACGGTAGTTGTCCGAGTCGGTAGCCAGCGTAACGCCGTAAAGCACGGCGATGCCGATGACGCCGCAAATGATAACAATGAAGATGACGCGCCAGCTGATGCCGCCAAAGTACATCATGATGGCAAAGATGAAGACCATGACCAGAACGGAGCCCATCTCGCCCTGCGCAAGGGTGAGGCCCCACGGAAGCATCATCAGCATGATGAGACGGCCCCAGCTGCGGCCTGTGGAAAGCGGCTTTCGATCCTTTTCAAGGTACTTGGCAATGATGAGGATACAGGCCAGCTTAATAAACTCCGAAGGCTGAATGGTGTAGCCCCAGATGATGTCCGTCCAGGCTTTTACGCCTTCAGCACCGTTGGTGATCAGCGTAATGCCGAGCAGGGCGCATGCAAGGCCATAGAAAAGCCCTGCTCGCCTGCGCAGAAACTCATAGGGGAAATAGGCGATGAAAAGAACAACGATGAAAGCAACGAAGAAAAAGATCGCCTGTCGCATGCCGTTATGGGAGGATACGATGTAGTTGAACAGCGTGTCCTCGGGCTGCGAAGAGGTGGTGAAAGTAGCGACGGATACCGCCAGCACACCGAATGCGGCAAGCGCAAAAACAAGGAACATCAGTATTCCGTCAAAGTGCGCACGGGAACGGCGCGATTGATTGACCATCATGGCTTGAGGGATCACCTCCGTGATTACAGGTCGGGGTTGTTGGTTTTCTTTTTGCCGCGGCGGAACCAGCCGAAGCGGCGCTTCTTGGGCTCGAAAGCGGGCATGGGCACGTATTCGCCCAAAAAGCGCTGAACGATGCGGTTGACGGCGTCAGCTGCGGGGCATTCCTGCTCCATAAAGCTTTCGTGGCGGTTGATGGCGGCGATAACGGTGCGGTCATCCGGCACATAGCCAAGCAGAGGCACATCCAGCACGGCAGCGACCGTTTGCGGGCTGTACATTTCGCCCTCGGCGACCATTTCGGGGATCACACGGTTGACGATGAGCATCGGGCGGCCTGCGCCTGCTGCTTCCAGACGGGCAATGACGCGCTCGGCGTCGCGGATGGATACGTCATCGGGCGTAACAACGAGGATGGCGTGGTCAATGCTGGAAAGCATGTTTTCGATGCCGCGGCCGATGCCCGCAGGCGCATCGAGCAGCACATATCCGGCGCGCTTTTTCAGCTTTTTGACGATGCGCTCCATATCCGATGAGTCCATATCATCCACATCGCCCAGCTGCGCGGCAGGCAGCAGGGACAGATGCGAATGAAGAGGATGATCGATCAGCGCATATTTCAGCTTGCAGTCCTTGTGCGCAACATCCAGCACATCATAAACCACTTTGTTTTGCATGCCCAGCAGCATGTCCAGATTGCGCAGGCCGATATCCATGTCTACACAGCAGCAGCCCATTTTGCGCTTGGCAAGCGCGATGCCCATCGCGGATGTGAGCATGGACTTGCCTACGCCGCCCTTGCCGGAAACGATCATCCATGTCTGGCTCATATGCAAAACTCCTTTGGTGTGTGTTTACGGGGCCAGCTGATTGCCGGCGGGGAAGATGCTGTTTTCGTTGCGCAGGGTCTTCTGGTCCATGTACCAGCCCACGAATTCGCGGGCGGCAACGGATGCTTCACCGCCGCTCAAACCGCTGGGGATGAATACGACAACGGCGATTTCAGGCTTTTCGGTGATGGTAGGCACGTCGTTGACTTTTTCGGAAGCGAAGGGCGCCAGCATAACGAACCATGCGTTGTTTTCAAGGTCGATGGTGGTAACCTCAGCGGTACCGGTTTTAGCGCATACGCGGTCTTTGTAAGGCCAGCTGGAGAAGTACTTACCTGCAGTACCGGAGTCGTCAACTACGCCCTTCATGCCTTCAAGAATGTAGGCAAGGTATTCTTCCACGTCTTCAAACTCACCCATCGTGCTGGGGGTGCGCTGGCTGACGATATCGCCCTCGGGGGAGGTGATGGAATCCACCAGCATGAGGTTGTATACCTTGCCGCCGTTGCCCAGCGCCGCAACATAGCGGCTGACCGCGGCGGGCGTAAGCACGGTGATGGACTGGCCGATGGCGACCTGTACCGTCTGTGCCGAGCCCCACTTGATATCGTTGAGGTAGTTGAATGTATCGCCGATGATGGCCTGTGTGTAGACCATTTCACGGGTCATGTTCAGTTCTTCCATCAGGATGGGACGCATCTCGCGCAGCCACAGCTCACCGCCGGAGCCCTGGTCGGTGTTGACCGCCATGTCCATCAGGCGCTTGACGCAGCGGTTGAGGCGCTCATCGTCATAGGTGATGTTGCGGCTGGCGCCCTGGTTGCGCAGGTGCTTCTTGATGGAGTTGAATACGATGATGGGAACAGCCGTATCCTGCGAGGATTCGTCCATGGCCTTATCGGGGTCGTAAAGGCTGGTCTGGCAGCCTACGATGCTTCGCAATTCGCCCGGCAGGTCAACGCCGGTCTTGCTGGTAAGGCCGAATTCGCTGGCATACTGGTAGAGGCGGGTCTCGCCCAAACGCCAGCCCAGCGTATAGAAGAAGTAGTTGCAGCTGTTGGACAGACCCTGTACGATGGTCTGATTCTGGTGCGTGAAGCGCTGGCTTTCGCTTACCCAGCACTTAGGCGCCTGCTCCTCGACCTGCGTTACCAGCATGAAGCGGCCGTTGTCGTCGATGGTCTCGTTGGTGAGCAGTTCGCCTTCCACCAATGCGCCCAGAGAAGATACCATCTTGAAAATGGAACCGGGCGTGCCGCGCGCATGGATGTTGTAGTTCATCAGCACGTTGCGCGTGTCAGTCAGGATGGCGGCACGCTCAGCGCCGCCTTCTACCATGGCGTTCAGGTCAAAGGTGGGGTAGTTGGCCATGGCGAGCACCTTGCCCGTATTGACCTCCACGACCATCATGGCGGCGCGGGAGGCGAGGGAAAGAGGATACTTTTCCCAGTTGCGGGTCTCGATGTCGGCTTTGTTCTTTTCAAGCCAGGTCTGGTTCATCAGCTTCTTTTCCTGAACGGAACGGGTGGAAGCGACGTTCTCGGCGAGCGCGCGCTCCGCCTGCTGCTGATAGCTGGCTTTGATGGTGAGCTTGACGTTGTTGCCGTCCTCGGGCTCGGTATAGCTGAGCTCACGGGTGATTTTACCAACGCTGTTTCGTTCTACCTCGCGGTAGCCCTGTCGCAGGTCGCTGTTTTGGGTGAGCCAGTCTTCCATGGAGGCTTCCACGCCATCCACACCGATGGTGTCGGAGTACTTGTA
>JAZKYW010000176.1:0-3714 GCA_045612325.1 Candidatus Limiplasma sp.
CATATAGACCGCGCCGCCGACCGTGCCGGGGATGCCCGCCGCAAATTCCAGGCCCCTCAGGCCCGCATTGGCTGCGGCATTGCTCAGGCGCGTCAGCAGTGCGCCACCCTGCGCGGTGATGGCAAAGCGTCCGTCGGGGAGCGGCACAGGTTCGCTGACATTGCTGAAAGCGTCGCCGATGTGGATGACCAGACCGCGCACACCGCCGTCGCGCACCAAAAGATTGCTGCCGTTGCCCACCAGCGTTACGGGTACATCCAGCGAGCGCGCAGCCGCCAAAGCAGCGGAAAGTTCTTCCGCGCTGCCCACTTCACAAAGCACATCCGCAGGGCCGCCCAGCCTGAGCGTGGTGTAGCGGCTCATGGGTGCATTTTCAACGATCTGTCGATAGGGGATGCTCTGTTCAAGCGCTACCAGCAGCGCTTTACGAACCTCAGGACCCATTTTCGGTTCCCTCCCTGCTCAAATTTACATACATCAAAATTGTATCGTACTTCTTTGCGTGTGTCAAACACAAAGCGCACACAGCAGGATACGCATCCTGCAAAGGCATTATCCCCCGGATGATGCTTTGGAATGCCTTCACCCTTGCTTTACGCTGAAAATGTGATACAATAAAGAGTGGTGTGGAAGGCATTTTTTCGGACCTGAACCATCCGCGTGCCTGCTGCACAACTTCAACAATTGGAGGATCTTTATGCTGACGGTTGGCGTCGTTTCCCTTGGCTGCAGTAAAAACACTGTAGACACCGAACTGATGCTGGGCATTTTGAAAAACGCAGGCTATGCGTTGACCGCCAACGAGCAGGAAGCCGATATCCTGATCGTGAACACCTGCGGTTTTATCGACCCCGCCAAGCAGGAAAGCATCGATACCCTGCTTTCTCTGGCGGAATACAAAGAGACCGGCAACTGCAAGCTGCTGGTAGCAACGGGCTGTCTGGTGCAGCGTTACGAAGAAGCGCTGCGCGAGGAGCTGCCCGAGGTAGACCTGTTCCTTGGCGTAAGCCAGTACGAGCAGCTGCCCAAAGCGCTGGAGGAAGCGCTGGCGGGCAAGCGTCCCAGCTACTGCGCACCCAGCAACGACATCCTGCAGGGTGAGCGCGTGCTGACCACCGCACCGTGGACGGCTTACATCCGCATCGCGGACGGCTGTGACAACCGCTGCACCTACTGCGCCATCCCCCTCATCCGCGGCGGCTTCCGCAGCCGTGATATCGAGGATGTATTGGAAGAGATCCGCACGCTGGCTGCGCAGGGCGTACGCGAGCACGTGCTGGTGGCACAGGATACCAGCCGTTTCGGCATCGACCGTGTGGGTCATTCCCAGCTGCCCGAATTGCTCACCCGCGCCGCGGACATCCCCGGTGTGGAATGGCTGCGCGTGCTGTACACCTATCCCGACGAGGTAGACCAACAGCTGCTGGATGCCATGGCTGACAAGCCCAACATCTGCAAATACCTCGACCTGCCCCTGCAGCATGCCAATCCCGAAATGCTCAAGCGCATGAACCGCCGCGGTGATATCGAATCCACCCGCGCGCTGCTCAAGAAGGCGCGTGAGATGGGCTTCGTGCTGCGCACCACGTTCATCACCGGCTTCCCCGGCGAAACGGACGAGCAGTTCGATGACCTGATGGATTTTGTGACCGATATCGGGTTTGACCGTCTGGGCGCGTTCACCTACTCGCCCGAAGAGGACACGCCCGCAGCCGTGATGCCCGACCAGGTGGAAGAAGAAATCAAGGAAGCTCGTCTGGACCGCCTGATGCGCGCCCAGCAGGAGATTTCCCTCAAGCGCAATCAGCTGCGTGTGGATACCGTGGAAAAGGTGCTCATCGAAAGCGTGGAATACGAGGACGGCGAGGCCGTCGGCATCGGCAGAAGCTGTCAGGAAGCGCCCGACACCGACGGTGAGATCCGCGTTTTCGGCGCGGATGACAATGACATCGGCACTTTTATCAACGTACGCATCACCGATGCGGACATCTATGATCTTGTGGGGGTGAAACTGTGAACTGGCCCAATCGAATTTCTCTCATGCGCATCGGCAGCGTTCCTGTACTGACCTTTCTGCTTTGCCTGAAACAGCCTCAGTTTATGTGGGCTCGTTATGTAGCGCTGTTCCTGTTCATCATTGCTGCCATCTCCGACTTTGTGGACGGTCATCTCGCCCGCAAGTACCATCTGGTCACCAACTTCGGCAAGTTCATCGACCCTGTTGCCGATAAGATGCTGGTGCTTTCCGCGCTGATCATGCTCAGCTGGCACGGGCTGACCCCTGCCTGGCTGGTGGTGCTGGTGCTGTTCCGCGAACTGGCGGTGGACTGCCTGCGCATGGTCGCCGTGGAACAGGGCAAGGTGATCGCCGCCGGCAAGCTTGGCAAGATCAAGACCACCGTGCAGCTCACCATGATCATCACCCACCTGGTGTATCATGCCCATTTCCCGCTTCTGCATTACCTGGCCTACTGGCTGCTCATCCCCACGCAGGTAGCCATGGTCATTATGACCCTGTGGAGCGGCATTGACTACTTCATCAACAACAAAGAGGTGCTCCATGACTGACCTGCACAGCGTGAGCGCAGAGGTCGTGCGCGTTTTTCTGGAAAAACAGCTGACCCTCGGCACCGCTGAAAGCCTGACGGGCGGCATGATCTCCGCCTCCGTGGCAGGCGTGAGCGGCGCGAGCGCCGTGCTCATGGGCGGCGTGGTCAGCTACGACAGCCGCGTAAAGCACGAGGTGCTGGGCGTGGAGCAGGAGATCATCGATACCGTGGGCGTGGTGAGCGAGCCCTGCGCACGGCAGATGGCCGAAGGCGCGCGCCGCGTGCTGAAAACGGATATCGCCGTGAGTGCAACGGGCATCGCAGGCCCCACCGGCGGCACGCCCGAAACGCCTGTGGGCACGGTATTCATCGGCGTGAGCAGCGCAAACGGCACCCGTGTGGATGAATGCCACTTTGAAGGCGACCGCCAGAGCGTACGCGAGCAGAGCGTTGTGCATGCGCTGAAAATGGCGCTGGACGCAGCCCGCTGAGCGACCCTGTCCGCCTTTACACCCATTTACGTTCGACCTACTTTAAAGAAAGAGGTGCATATACATGGCCCGCAAAGAAACCGCCAAAAAAGAAATCGCCGCCAAGACCGACGACGTAAAAGAAGCCAAGATGAAAGCGCTGGAAAGCGCTTTGGCACAGCTGAACAAGACCTACGGCAAGGGCAGCGTTATGAAGTTCTCCGACGCCGTTGCCGACCAGAACCTGCAGGTGATCTCCACCGGCTGTCTGGACCTTGACATGGCGCTGGGCGTAGGAGGTCTGCCCCGCGGCCGTATCGTTGAGATCTACGGACCTGAATCTTCCGGTAAGACCACCGTTGCCCTGCACGCCGTAGCCGAGGCGCAGAAGCTGGGCGGCGTGGCTGCCTTCATCGACGCCGAGCACGCTCTCGACCCCGTCTATGCCCGCAAGCTGGGCGTCAACATTGACGAGCTCTATATTTCCCAGCCCGATACCGGCGAGCAGGCCCTGGAGATCACCGACGCTCTGGTCCGCAGCGGTGCGGTGGATGCCGTTGTTGTGGACTCTGTTGCCGCTTTGACCCCCCGGGCTGAGATCGAGGGCGAGATGGGCGATACCTTCGTTGGTCTGCAGGCAAGATTGATGTCCCAGGCACTGCGTAAGCTGGCCGGTACCATCAATAAGACCAACT
>JAZKYW010000177.1:0-9079 GCA_045612325.1 Candidatus Limiplasma sp.
CGTCAAGGTCATAATCCACATAGATGCGGGCAATGCGGTCCACCACGCTCTTGGGGCCGCTTACAGCCACCACGGAGGGGTCCAGCGAGAAGGGCGTGCCGTAGAAGCCTTCGGGGTATGCGCCGGATGTGGAAACGGATACGGGCACGCGGTAGTTGGTCACGTACTCATCCACCACCACGGTAACGCTGGAGGGATAGATCTCCTCTACAGCGCCGTAGGAAAGGGTGGAGGTAGTGGTGATCTTGACCTGCTGCTCGCCCGGCTGGGTGATGCGGGAAAGATCCACACGGGGATTGTAATTGGCGTAGGTGACGGTGCTGTACTCGCGCTGAGGCACTTCCACACGCATGCGCACGTGGATATCCTGATCCTCAATGCCGCTGAGCACGATAAGGCCGTTGCGGCGCAGGGTGTCCATGCCGGTGTAGCTCAGGGGCACATCGGTAAACGAACGCTCACGGGTAAGGGAGGGGTCCTGCGTGATCAGACCTGCCCACAGGCACAGGGCGAGGAAGCCTGCAAGCAGTTTCCACGGCCAGTTGTGAAGCACGCGCTTGACCACCTTCAGCGGTACGGTGCGCAGCCATGCGATGATGCGGGAGTCAGAGGCGGGTTTAACTTCCTTGTTGGGTTCGTTGTTCATTTCGGGAGTCATGCTGCGCCTCCTTTCCGGCGTTTGGCCTTCTCCAGCAGGGAGACCCACAGGCTGGGCTCCTCATTCAGGTACAGGGGAGCAAGCAGCTCTTCCAGCGCGGCGCGGTCGAGGTGGCGGGTGAGCCTGCCGTTGCGCGCGACGGAAATGATGCCCGTTTCCTCGCTGACGATGAGGGAGATGGCGTCGGTGGATTCGGTAATGCCAAGCGCCGCGCGGTGACGGGTGCCCAGCTCACGGCTGATGCCCTTGCCCTCGCTCAGGGTGAGGATGCAGGCAGCTGCCATGATGTGGTTGCCGCGGATGACCACGGCGCCGTCGTGCAGGGGCGTGTTGGGTTCGAAGATGTTTTCAAGCAGGGCGGCGGAGATGTCGGAGTTGAGCGCGGTGCCGGTCTCGATAACGTCCTTGAGGCCGATGCGCTGCTCCAGAACGATCAGAGCGCCCACGCGGCGGCGGCTCAATTTGAGCAGACAGGCGATGAGCTCGTCCACCACGGCGCGGTTGGCCTGCTGACTGCCGTGACCGCCCTTGCGGATGGTGCCGCTGCCGATTTGCTCAAGCGCCTTGCGAATCTCCGGCTGGAACAGGATGACCAGCACCAGAGCGCCGTTGTTGACCACGTTGAGCAAAATCCAGTTCAACGCCGTCAGGCCCAGCAGGTCGCTGGCCCAGGAGGCCAAAACGAGCATGACAAGGCCCTTCAAAACGGCGCTCGCACGGGTTTGCCTCGTGAGCATGAGCAGCTCGTAGAGAAGGAATGCAACGATGAAAATATCCAGAAAATCAGCAATGGTAGGGCGGTTGAATACGTTCCACAGCAGATTGCGGAGCTCTGCCCAGAGCGTTTGCATGAGATACCCCTCCCATAATCAAATTGAGCAAAATAAATCATTCTTATTATACATCATCCGCCCCTTGGAGAAAAGCCCCCGAGAGCGGTTTTTTTGACGCTTGAAAGCCTTCAAAACCGCGTGGCTGCTAGGGTTTGGGGCATAAATGAAAAGTAGGTGAAAAAGTTGTTACAAACCAAAGGCAACATGTCCGCAAGCGTTTGCGGCACGCGCCTGTTTATGCTATACTGAATGGGAATATGCATCGGGAGGCGAAGGGACATGGCGGGCGAACACGCGGGACACCGTCAGCGCATGCGGGAGCGTTTTCAGCAGCAGGGTCTGGAAGGCTTTGCGCCGCATGAAGTGCTGGAACTGATCCTGATGTTTGCCATTCCCCGTCAGGATGTCAATCCGCTGGCGCACAGGCTGATGGATACCTTTGGCTCCCTGCATGCGGTGCTGGAGGCCGATGTGGCGGAGCTTGCCAAGGTAGAGGGCATAGGGCCTCAGGCGGCAACGCTTTTGAGTTTGTTTTCGCACGTTGACCGAGCACTGGAGCAAAGCCGCAGCGCACAGAAAAAGCGGCTGCTCAACCGCGCTGCAAGCAATGCCCACTGTCTGGGGCTGCTTGCGGGGCTGAGGCAGGAGCATCTGTACATGGTATGCCTCAACGCGCAGATGGAAGTTTTGCAGAACGTGCGCATCGCCGTTGGCAGCATCAACGAAGTGCCTGCCTATCCGCGCGTGGTGGCGGAGGCTGCGCTGCGCGCCAATGCGCATTCGGTGGTTCTGTGCCACAATCATCCGGGCGGCGCGGCGTTCCCCTCCGGTCAGGATCTGGAGATGACGGCGCGGCTGGTGCAGACGCTTGCCAATCTGGATGTGGTGCTGATCGATCATGTGATCGTGGCGGACAACGAGGCGCTCAGCATGGTGGAATGCGGACTTTTGCAGCACGAAACGCACAATGGCTACCCAGTGAGCCGCGTTGCGGACCCGGGCGGGGAGCTGCTTGTACGTAAACGGATGGTGAAAGAAAAGAAATGAGAAAAACAAGAGGATCGCTCCTTGTGCGCCTCCTGTGCTGCCTGATGGCGCTGGGAGTTGCCGTGTATGCGGGGCTGGTCGCGATGGTTTATTATCGGGAGGTCAACGTGCCTGAATCCATGGAGTATGACAGCATCATCGTACTGGGCGCGCAGGTGCTGCCCACGGGCGCGCCGTCGGTGCAATTGCAGTGGCGGCTGGACAAGGCGATGGAATGCTATTTGAATAAACCGTGCGTCATCGTTGTCACGGGCGGACAGGGCGCCAACGAGCCCGAGCCCGAAGGCGATGTGATGCGCCGCGTGCTCATCGAAGCGGGCGTGCCTGCGGAGCATGTGATCAGCGAAACGCAGGCGGTGGATACCCAGCAGAACATCCGCTTCAGCCGGGACATCCTGCAGCAGAAAGGCTGCGTGAAACCGCTGATCGTGACCAGTGATTATCACCTGCCGCGCGCTTTGGCCATTGCGCGCGATAACGGGCTGGAGGCGCTTGGCGCGGGCAGTCCCTGCAAACCGGGTTTGAAATTTTGGCTCAAAAATCATATGCGTGAGGCTTTGGCATGGGTGAAGTATTGGGGTATCAAGTACCTGCATCTGCCGCTGTAGGGGCGGATTGGGAGGATAAGCTTGCAAAGGCGATCGGGGAACTGCATATCGAATGCGATGAGCGCACGGCTGCGCGCATCGCCCGTTACCATGCGCTTTTGACGGAGTGGAACAAACACATGAACCTGACGGGCGATACGGATTTTGATACCTCGCTCGACAGGCACTATACCGATTCGCTCGCGCCGCTGTGCAACAGGGAACTGTTCCCCGAAGGCGCAAGCATGATCGATGTGGGCTCGGGCGCGGGTTTCCCCGGCCTGCCGCTGGCCATCGCAAGGCCTGATCTGAAGGTAACGCTGCTGGATTCGCTGATGAAGCGTATTCATTTTCTGGACGCCGTGGTCAAAGAACTGGGGCTTACGAATGTAACGCTGGTGCACAGCCGCGCTGAAGACGGCGGACGCGACGCCAAGCTGCGTGAACAGTATGATATCGCGGTTGCACGCGCGGTTGCGCCGCTGCCCGTTTTGTGCGAGCTGCTTCTGCCCTTTGTGAAGGTGGGCGGACGCATGGTGTGCTACAAGGGCCCTTCCGCGGAGGAGGAGCTGCAGGCAGGCGCAAAGGCCGCCCGTATGCTCGGCGGCGCGGGGGTGGAAAGCATTCCTGTGATCATTCCCCGTCAGCCCGAATGGCAGCACTGCGTGCTCACCTGTGAAAAAAAGGTGAAAACCGTTCGACAGTATCCGCGCAAAGCCGGCACGCCTTCGCGCTCACCGCTAGGCGTATCCGCCGCAAAAACCGAATGATCGACAAAAAGAATCTACAGGCGCATCCTTTCGAGGGGTGCGCCTGTCGTTTTTGGTCGCACGAACGGTCGCCCGGCATAGCAGGAGCGGATGCACCCTGTATGGAAAACAGCACAAGGGGCGCGTCCGTGCGGCTGCGTACGTCACGGGGGAGGGCGTGTGCAGCGCGCGGGGGCGCCCCGCGATCTCCGCTGTGAAAGGGGGCTGTGCCATGCGGGCGACAGCCAATCAGGTAAGATGGGTGCCAATCGACGAGATCGTGGTACCTGCGGAACTAAGCGACGATGCGCCGGAGGGCGGCGTGCATGTGACGCCGCTGGCGAACGGACGATACAGACTTTTGAGCGGCTCAAGAAGCCTTGAGGGCATGAAGGAAGCAGGGCAGGTGTGCCTGTCCGTGGTGCTCAGCCCCACGGAGCGCATGGAGCACCGCATCTCCGCCCTGCTGGATGCGCTGGTGAAAGGCGACATCCACTATCTAGATGAGGCGGAAAACTACCGCGAACTGCTGGACTGCGGCGAATGGACCACGCAGCAGCTGGCGGAACGTCTGGGGCGAACACCTGCGACGCTGCGCAGAAAGCTTAGACTGAACAATCTTGGAAGCGAGGTAGCGAAGGGGCTGAGGGAAAACGGCCTTTGCGAACGGTATGCGCAGGCGCTTCTGCGTGTGCCGGGGCAGGAGGGACGTCTGCGCATCCTCAGGCATGTGACGGATGGGGGACTCAGCGTGCGCGAGACCGAGCAGCTTATTGATGAACTGCTCTCGCGCATGCCCGTGCCCATGACGGGCGGCAGGCGCATGAAGCCCATCATGCGGGATTACCGCCTGTACGTCAACGCCATCCGCGGCATCGTGGAGCAGATGTGCGATGCGGGGCTGGATGCGGGCATGCAGCTGAGCGTTGGCAAAAACGTGGCGGAGGTGCGTGTGACCATCCCCGTTTTGCTCAAAACCCACAAACAGGCATAGCCAAAAGTTGCTCTTTGAGAGCAACTTTCTCAAACAGAAAAAATACAGGTTTTTGATCGCCCGTGCGTACGTCGCAGCGGGCGATTTGCCTGTTTTGACGTTGACAGGAGGCGGCGCGGGGGCTACAATCGTTGTATATCAAACTACAATGGAAAAATACGTGCTCAGGCACACGAAACAAAAGAGGGATTCTATATCATGGCCAATCAAAAACATACCACCGTTCAGACCGCGCTGGACGGTTTGCCCTACGGCCCGGTCGACTCGCCCGAAGCGCATGGCCCCGTGCGCAAGGCTAAAGTACCCGAAGGCGTGAGCGGCAAGCGTCTTTTGAAGGACGTTACGCTCATCGCGTGGCCCAGCTTTGTGGAGCTGGTTCTGACCCAACTGACCAGCATGGCCGACCAGGTCATGGTGGGCCGCATGCCCGGCGCTGAAGGCGTTATGGGCCTGACCGCCGTAGGCCTTGCCGCGCTGCCCAAATTTTTGCTCATGACCATGGTCATCGCCATGAACGTGGGTACCACCGCCATCGTTGCCCGCAGCCGCGGACAGAAGGACCAGAAAAAGGCCAATCAGGTATTCAAGCAGGCGATCGTGCTCAATCTGTTCATGTCCCTTGCGCTGATGGTGCTGGGCCTTGTGTGCAGCGAATGGCTCATCCGCTTCATGAGCGCATCCGGCATTGCCGAGCAGACGCTGAAATACGGCGTCACTTACCTCAACATCCAGCTCTACGGCTTTATCCCGCTGTGCCTTACCTCCACCGTGACCGCCGCGCTGCGCGGCGTGGGCGATACCAAGACGCCCATGATCTACAACACGGTCGCCAATGCGGTGAATATCGTGTGCAACTATCTGCTCATCTACGGCAAGTGCGGCCTGCCCGCCATGGGCGTTGCAGGCGCTTCGCTGGCAACGGTCATCGGTCAGACGGTGGCATTTGTGATGGCGATGGTCGTAGCAGGCGGCAAAAAGCATTACCTGTATGTGGACCTTCGTGAAAAGTTCACCTTTGACAAGGCGATCATGAAAAACGTGACCGCCATCGGTCTGCCTTCCATGATCGAGCAGCTCATCATGCGTGCGGGTATTCTGGTGTTCCTGCGCGCGGTCGCCAGCCTCGGCGATATCAACTATGCCACGCATCAGATCGTGATGAACATCCAGTCGATGTCGTTCATGGTGGGTCAGGCGTTTGGCAACTCGTCCACCACGCTCATGGGTCAGAGCCTGGGCAAGCGCCGCTTTGATATGGCTGCGCTCTACATGCAAAAGACCAGACAGGTGGGCTTCTGGGTATCCGTCGTGCTGATGGTTTTGATGGGCGTGTTCAGCAAGCAGCTGATCCTGCTGTACAACAATACGCCCGAAGTGGTCGCCAAGGGCGCGGGGCTGATGCTGGTGGTGGCTGTGATGCAGCCTATCCAGTGCGGTCAGTTCATCGTATCCGGCGGTCTGCGCGGCGTGGGCGATACCCGCTACAATGCCATGGTGGTTTTGATCACAACGCTTGGCGTACGCGCCATTTTGAGCGTTGTGGCTGTCTATGTGCTTGAGTGGGGCCTGTGGGGCGCGTGGATCGCGCTGTTTCTGGATCAGGGCCTGCGCTCGGTGCTCATCGCACGCCGCTACAGCAGCGGTAAGTGGAAGGAGCAGCTGGCCCGCCGTACCGCCGGCGAAAAGGCTGCCGCGTAAGCAGTTGTTCATAAGGGCGTGCAGGGCGCTGCCCTGCACCCGGGCGGGGCTCCGCCCCCCCACCCCGCCCAAGGGCTCCGCCCTTGGGAATCCCGTGACCGCCGCCCGTTTCACGGGCGGCGGAGGATGGAGGAAAAGACCATGGCTGAACATGTCTACCTGGAGGATCGTGTTGAGGGACGCATCACGGAGGAAACGCAGAAGAAAGTGGTGTTTCTCATTGGTGATTCCATCCGCATGGGCTATTGCGAAACGGTAAAGCGTGAACTGGCGGATGTGGCAGAGGTGGTCTATCCCGAGGAAAACTGCCGCTATTCGCAGTATATCCTTACCTCCCTCAGGGCGTGGAGCGGCCTGTGCGACCCCGAAAGGGTGGCGCTGGTGCAGTTCAACTGCGGTCACTGGGACGCTGCCCACTGGGACGGAGAGGACATGCCGCTCAATTCGCCCGAACTTTACCGCGAAAACATCCGCAGGATCATCGCGCGTCTGCGTGCGCTGTATCCCAATGCGAAGATCGTTTTTGCCACCACAACGCCCATGAATCCCAACGGCGAAAACAGCGTCAATGAGCGCACCACGCAGCAGATCGAAGTGTACAACGCCGAGGGCGCGGCGGAGGCCGAAGCCTGCGGCGTACCGGTCAATGACCTGTTTGCCTATATGCGCGACTGGCCCGCCGAAAGCTATGCGGACTACTGCCACCTGACGCCCGAATGCTTTGAAGCGCTTGGCGGATATGTGGCGCAGTGCCTGCGCGCGCAGCTGTAAGGGTTCAAACCGAAAACGAAACAAAAAAAGAACAAAAATCCATAAAAACAGCGCCGTTCCTATTGCAACAGGAGCGGCGTTGTGGTATACTAGCTACCGATTACGCACCTTTGTCGACCGCGTGTTTGTGCTGTGCAGGCGCACAGTGGCCCCGCGGGACGACACAAAGGGTGGAAAAAACAAGGAGGATACCCAAAATGGCAGTTATCTCTATGAAGCAGCTCCTGGAAGCGGGCGTGCACTTCGGTCACCAGACCCGCCGCTGGAACCCCAAGATGGCTCAGTACATCTTCACTGAGCGCAACGGCATCTACATCATCGACCTGCAGAAGACCGTACGCAAGGCCGACGAAGCCTACAACTTCGTTCGTGACCTGGCTATGGAAGGCAAGTCCATCCTGTTCGTCGGCACCAAGAAGCAGGCTCAGGAATCCATCGCTTCCGAGGCTCAGCGCTGCAACATGTACTATGTCAACAACCGCTGGCTGGGCGGCATGCTGACCAACTTCCGCACCATCCGCACCCGCGTGGAGCGTCTGAACCAGATCGACAAGATGGAAGCCAACGGCCAGTTCGATCTGCTGCCCAAGAAGGAAGTTATCAAGCTGATCCATGAGCGGGAAAAGCTGCAGACCAACCTGGGCGGCATCCGCGAGATGAAGAAGCTGCCCGGCGCTCTGTTCGTGGTGGATCCCCGGAAAGAGCACATCGCCGTGACCGAGGCCCGGATTCTGGGCATCCCGATCGTGGGTATCGTGGACACCAACTGCGATCCGGACGAGATCGATTACGTAATCCCCGGCAATGACGACGCCATCCGCGCGGTCAAGCTGATCGCCGGCAAGATGGCCGACGCTGTGCTGGAAGGCAAGCAGGGCGAGCAGAACGAGCCCGACGAAGCCGAAGCTCCCGCCGCGGCGGAAGAAGCTCCCGCTGAGAACGCCTGATTCAGGAGATCATTGAATTAAGTCTGTAAGTGAAAGGATGATGAAAGATGGCAGCAATTACTTCCGCGATGGTGAAGGAGCTGCGCGAGCGCACCAGCGCCGGCATGATGGACTGCAAAAAGGCTCTCGTGGAGAGCGACGGCGATATGGAAAAGGCCATTGAATGGCTTCGTGAAAAGGGACTGAGCCAGGCGGCCAAGAAGGCCAGCCGCATTGCGGCCGAGGGCGTTGTGTCCCAGTACACCAATGAAGACGGCACGATCGGCGCGATCGTTGAAGTCAACTGCGAAACCGACTTCGTGGCCAAGACCGACAACTTCGTGAACTTCGCCAACAACGTGGCCAAGCATGTCGCGCTGGCGAATCCCGCGGATGTGGACGCCCTGCTGGCGCAGCCCTTCGTGGATGACGCGGCCAAGACGATTTCCGACCTGATCAGCGACGCCACCGTGGCGATCGGCGAGAAGATCAGCGTGCGGCGCTTTGCCCGGTATGAGACCACCGGCGTCGTTTCCACCTATATTCACCTGGGCGGCAAGGTCGGCGTTATGGTCGAAGTGGCGGCGGACGCTGCCGGCCGCGGCAACGAAGCCGTGAAGAACTTCGCTCATGACCTGGCTCTGCAGATCGCCGCAGCCAAGCCCGAAGCGGTCCGCCGTGAAGAAGTGGACACCGCCAAGCTGGAGAAGGAAAAGGAAATTCTGCGGGCTCAGGCGCTGAACGAAGGCAAGCCCGAGAAGATCGTGGACCGTATGGTCGAAGGCCGTATCGAGAAGTACTATAAGGAAGTCTGCC
>JAZKYW010000178.1:0-5680 GCA_045612325.1 Candidatus Limiplasma sp.
ACAGGTAGCTGCCCGTGCGGCTGATGCAGTGCGCGTAATAGGGGATGGTGCCTGCATCGTTGGCGCTGTAGAAGGCGGCGTCATTTTCGATGCAGCTGATGGCTGCATCCAGACCGCTGCGCACTTCTTCGGGGTTCTCGGCGGAAAGGATGCCGATGAACTCGCCCGCCAGCGCGGTGCTGGCATTGGCTGCGCCCGCGTACATGCTGCGCGCGTACACCACTTCTACCGCGGCCTTTTTGGTGGCCTCGTCAAGGGCGGTGTAGCCCACGTCATCGCTGTCGGTGGTGATGAGACCAAGGCTGCGGTGACCTTCGGGAATGGGCAGCTGTCCAAGCAGCATCGGGTCGGCGTTGGGAATGATCTGTACGCTGAGCACATTGGCTTTGAGGCGTTCGCCGCGCATAAGGATCGATCCCTCCCTTACTTGACCAGCTCTACGCCGCTGGCCTTCTGCTCCAGGATCTGCTGGATGACATCCGCCACATAGGCGCCGGCTTCAACGGCGGCGGTGCCGTCCTTGTGGATGTTGGATACGACCGTGCGCTTGGATTCGGGCATGCCGACATAAGCGTTGTAAGCGATGTAGGCGCTCATGGATTCGGCGGTGGCAAGGCCGGGACGCTCGCCGATGAGCACGCATACGACCTTTGCGCCAAGGGTTTCAGCTACATGCTCCTGAGAGCCGACGCGGCCGAAACGCAGGTAGAACGGAGTGCCCACCTTCAGGCCCCTCTGCTTGAGGGCGTCCATCAAAACCGGCAGGATCTTGGGCAGGTTGACGGTGATGGCGGTGGAGCTGAGGCCGTCGGCAGCATAGATCTGCACATCGGGGTTCATGATGCACTTTTCCTTGAGCGTCTTGACAGCGTTTTCGCTGAGGGTACGGCCAAGGTCAGGGCGGGTGATGTAGGTGTTTTTATCCTCGCAGCAGGTCTGGACGGTGAAAAGATCCAGGTCCTTGAGCAGCTCGGGATCAACGTCTACAAATACGGCGTCACGTGCCTGAGCATGGTCGGCACGCAGCGCGAGCATGGTCTGGGTGTTGAGGCGCGCGCCGGATTTGCCTACGCCGATGCGGGCGTTGGTCTTGCGCTTCATGCGCAGCAGGGCTTCGGGGTCCTGCGCGTTTACCAGCGGGATCGCCTTGCACGCCGGGGAGGAGATATCCTCACAGGCTTTGCAGCTGATGGGCGGTTTGCCCTGCTCCTGTACGGCGGAAAGCTGCTTCACCACTTCTTCCACAATCAGGGCGATGAGTTTTTCATCCATCACAGTAGCCCCCTTACTTCAAAAAGATCGTAGCGTCACCGGCACGCTTGGTCAGCTTGCCGTTTTCCATAATGCCCATCTTTTCCAGCCATACTTCAAACTCGCGGATGGGGCGCAGATTCAGGATCTCGCGCACGGCAGCGGAGTCGTGGTAAGCGTTGGTCTGGTAGTTGAGCATGATGTCATCGCTGGTGGGTACGCCGAGGATGTAGTTGATGCCGGCGCTGCCCAGCAGCAGGGCGAGGTTTTCGATATCGTTCTGGTCTGCCATCATATGGTTGGTATAACAGCAGTCACAGCCCATGGGTACGCCGCTGAGCTTGCCCATGAAGTGATCCTCCAGACCCGCGCGGATGACCTGGCGGCTGTCGTAGAGGTACTCGGGGCCGATGAAGCCTACAACGGTGTTGACCATGAAGGGGTTGAACTCACGGGCAAAGCCGTAGCAGCGGGCCTCCATGGTGACCTGGTCGGCGCCGTAGTGAGCGTCGGAGCTGAGCTCACTGCCCTGACCGGTTTCAAAATACATCACGTTGGGGCCCTTGGCGGTGCCGCGCTCCTTGAGAAGCTGCAGCGCCTCGCGCACGGTGGCAATGGAGAAGCCGAAGGCTTCGTTGCCCTTCTGGCTGCCCGCGATGGACTGGAAGATCATATCGCAGGGCGCGCCGCGCTTGACGGCCTCGATCTGGGTGGTGATATGACCCAGTACGCAGATCTGCGTGGGGATCTCAAACTTGTTTTTGACCTCGTCAAAACGCTTGAGCACCTCGGCAAGGCTGCTCACGGTATCGTTAACGGGGTTCAGGCCCAGCAGCGCGTCGCCGCAGCCGTAGCTGAGGCCTTCAAACAGGGAGGCGGTAATGCCTTCCACGTTGTCGGTGGCATGGTTGGGCTGCAGACGGGTGGACATGGTGCCGCGCTTGCCGATGGTGGTGTTGCAGGTGGCGGTAACGCGTACCTTGTTGGCGCCGTAGATGAGGTCAAGGTTGCTCATCAGCTTGCACACGCCCGCAACGACCTCGCTGGTGAGGCCGCGGCTGAGGGTTTTGATATCCTCCTCCGTGGTGTCGTAGGAGAGGATGTACTCGCGCAGCTCGGCCATCGTCCAGTTCTTGATGCGGTTGTAAACGATGGGGTCGATAGAGTCCTGATTGAGGCGGGTAACGTCGTCGTCCTCATAGGGTACGACGGGGTTTTCCCTCAGGTCGCTGACGAGGAAGTTGCTCAGAACAACCTTGGCGGCTACGCGCTCAAGGTCCGAAGAGGGAGCGATGCCTGCCAGCTTGTCGCCGCTCTTTTCCTCGTTTGCCTTTGCCAGAACTTCCTTGACCGACCGGAATTCGAAATTTTTTCCGGCCAGCACAGTGGATCGTTTCATATGCATGCCTCCATTTGCTTTTTAGCCAAATAAGAGTGTTTTTACTACGATGGGAATCACCAGACCGTCCAGCACGGGGCGTCCAAGGTCAACGTAGTCGCCCTGTTCCACCTTGATGCTGTCGATGCAGATGACGTTTCGCCTGCCTTGCAGCAGCCTGCGCATGGTCATGCCAAGCACCTTGGCCATATCGTGCTCCAAAATCACGATGAGCGGAGCGCCCGCGGGCAGTGCCTCATCCATGGCGGTGGCAAGCACCTGCGCCGAGCGGCACACGGTTAAGTAATCCGGGTCGCGCATGCCGGTCATGGCAAGGGCGATCAGGTCGGCTGCGCTTTGCTCCATGAACCAGCGCATCTGCCGTGCCAGCTGTCCCTCATTGCCTGCAAAAACGTCGTTTTGTTCCTGCTGGCTCAATTTGAGCGCGGGGATGTTTTTGAGGGGGAGCAGCCCCTGTGCGTAATCGATGGTGCTGCCGGAGATGCTGGTGGTGTATGTGCCTGCGCCGACCACCGTTGCGCGGATGGTCTCGCTGCCGCTGATGCAGCGGAAGTGCTTCATCATCATGCTGCGCGCGATGGAGCGGCCCAGCAGCACGCCGATATCCCCATAGGGAACGCCCTGCTCATGCTGGCCGATGCAATCCGCCACGCCGCCTGAGAAACAGATGGCCTTGATGGGCTCGACCACTTCAAACCACGAGCTTTCGGGTGTGCGAACTGCGGAAAGCAGCGGCTCCTCGGGCTTTGCGCCCAGCGCCTGCGCCAGAAGGTCCGCCATTTTGTCGGTGATCTTTTCCAGCGCCTCGTAGCTTGTACGGCGGCCGACTTCGATGTTTACGCCCATATGGTCCGCAACGGCCTGTGCGGTGGGGCTGATGGAAGTAACGGTGAGGTCCTTTTCCAGACGGATGAGCCTGCCGCCGATATCGAGGCAGCCCTTGGAAAGCACTTCGCCGTCCTTGAACATAACGATGTTGGTGGTGCCGCCGCCGATGTCGAGGTTGACAGCGGTACAGCCGTTATCCATGCTGTACTGATACGCGCCGCTGCCCTTGCCCGCGATGATGGATTCCAGATCGGGGCCTGCGGTGGATACCACGAATTCGCCCGCGAAGTCGCTCATCTGGCTGAGCACCTCGGCGGCGTTTTCCTTTCGGGCGGATTCGCCCGTGATGATGACCGCGCCGGTGTTTACATCCGTGGGGGTGAAGCCCGCCTCGCGGTATGCGCCCGCGACCAGCTCTCGCACCGCTGCGCCGTCAATGAGGATGGGGGTTTTGAGAGGCGTCATGTACACCGGGCTTTTGAAGATGACCTGTTTATCCACGATGGACACGCGCGGCACCGAAAAATATCCGCCCGTGTTTTCCATGTCGATGCGGCTGAAAATCACCTGCGTGGTGGACGTGCCGATATCGACGCCAACGCTCAAAATACTCGCCATATAATACTCCCGGCTCTTTTTTCGGTTAATCCACCTTCAAAAAAGACCTGATTTCCCCATGATTATCTGTAAGCTTACCATGTATAAGCCGAAATGTCAATTGTCGTGGCTGTTTTGTCCATGTTTTTCCCTTTTTGGATAAGAAACGAGGTGCTCAAATTGTTGCATCGTGGGAAAAACTGTGATAAGATGGCTGTACCGATGCGGCTGAAGGGCCGCACTGTTATACGAAAGGAAGTTATCACACCATGCGTACCTTCTCCGCCATCCTTGGTATCATCGTAAGCCTTGTGCTGTGCGTCACCGGCGTACTGATGACCGTTGCCGAGCCCCTCACCGCTATGATGCCCGAAGTTGTGCCCGCCGACCTGACCACCTACACCGTGCCCACCGTTACCGCTCCCGAGGTTGAACTGAAGGTGGCTGAGGCCGCGGCCTATGTAGCCGGTCAGCTGCAGTTGCCCGAGGTGGATGTGAAAACCGTGAACGTGCCCACCTACAGCGCGTCCTCCTACACCACCAGCAACGAGTACCTGTTCTCCTACTCCTTCGGCGCGGATTTCTATTCTGAAATCTACAACGCTTCCTATAAGATCTTCAAGCAGCTGGTGGAGATGTCCACTGCGCTCAGCCGCACCAGCAGCGCCGTGAGCAGCCTCTACGATGTGACCAAGCTGGGCGTTCAGCAGATGAACAACCTCGGCGAAGGCATCGAGCTGCTGGCTCAGTTCAGCGCTGCTCAGGCGCAGGCCACGGCTGATATGGCTGCCCAGCAGGCGCAGGCCACGGAAGCCATTGCCGCCGTCAATGCCAATGTGAGCGCGCTGTACGAGGCTGAAAACGCTCAGCTTGCGCAGATGAACAACGCCGCGCAGGGCATGAGCCGCATCATCACGATGCTCGGCCTGCTCATCCGCGCCATCGGCGTGCTGGTCGCCGCCATTGGCCTGACCAACCTGTGCAAGTATTTGGCGATGCTCTCCAATGACAAGAAGGCTCAGACCGAGGTTCAGGCCTGAGCGGCATAAACAAAAAACACACGCTTCAAAAGCGTGTGTTTTTTTGTGCGCTGAAACGGATCATTCCTGATCGTTCTTGGTCATGGCGCGGTATTCGCCGGGGGTGACGCCTTCCACCGAGCGGAAGAATGCGATGAAGGACTGCGAGTACTGGAAGCCCAGCTGATTGGCGATCTCCTGGATCTGCAGGTCCTGCTCGCTCAGCATCTGCTTGGCGGCAAGGGCGCGGCGGCCGTCCACATATTCCTTGGGGGTCATGCCCACTTCGCTGCGGAAAACCTTGCGCAGGGAGGTGGCGCTCAGGTGGAAGCGCTCGGCAAGGCGGTCGATGCTCAAATCATCGCTGAGGTTGGCGTCCACATAGGCGCATACATCGCGGATCATGGTGGAATAGAACGTGCTCTGCGTGGGGGCAAGGCGTTCCACCGTGGCAAGGCACAGGCTTTCGATGCTGCGGTCCAGCACGGAGGCTTTGGTTTCACCCTCGGGGAAGGGGTTGTCGGATACGTCATCCACCAGCTGGCTCACAAGGTCGTAGATCTTGCGGTAGGCGCGGCGGACGGTT
>JAZKYW010000179.1:0-21384 GCA_045612325.1 Candidatus Limiplasma sp.
GGACAGCCGCCCATCCGCACGCCGCTCAAAGCCACCCTGCGCCCCGTCATTGCCGATGTGACCCGCTCCGGCGGCAGGCTGCTGGTGGAAGGCACCATGGAGGCATCCCTTCTCTACATGACCGATGACGACCCCGCGCCGCAGGTTTTCCACACCGAGGAGCCTTTCCGCACGGTTTTTGCCTGCGACCCCAGCCTCCCCGAAGCACTGACCCTCACCGCCGCCTGCGTGGACCCCATTCCCGTCACGAGCGACAGGGTGGAGCTCAAGTTCATCCTGCATCTGGATTGCTATGATGTGGCCCTTGCAGGCAACACGCTCCTCACGGGCGTGAGCACGCAGCCCGCGCCTGCCGAAGAAGCGGGCATCCTGCTGTGCTTCAGCCATCCGCACGAAAGCGTGTGGGAGCTTGCCAAGCGCTGCCGCGTAAGCCCCGACAGCCTGCGCAGCATGAATCCCTCCCTCAGGGACGGCGCGGCGGAAAGCCAGCGCGTCATCCTCTGGAAACGTTAAGCGCAGATTCACCGTTTTTTCCCATTCGTGTCACAGTGTGTTCATGCACGCGCGGTATACTCAAACTGTCCAAAAGACAAATGCGCCTGAAGCGGCATTCAGGGATGCTCCTTGCGCAGGATGAACGGCCTGCAGGTACCATGGGCCGGCGGCGCGGGAATGCATGGCGATTATGTGCCCATACCCGCGTCCGCGCTCCCTCCGCTTCACGGCGCGACAACGGTTTCAGCGGCAAAACCGCATACGCAAGGGGTCTTTCTTTAGGCAATTCGCCCAAGGAAGACCCCCTTATTTTCGGCAAAACATGTATCCTGTATCCAATCTATTGACAAGAAAGAACAGGAAAGATACAATAAAATACATTAAAAGTACAGGAGGCTTTTACCCATGACCCCTATGTCCCTTGCCCCGGCTGCTGAAAGCAAGCCCATCCGCGAAATCGCCTACGAGACCCTGAAGCACGCCATTATCACCGGCGACCTGCCCGCAGGCTCCCGCATCGTGGAAACCGATTACGCCGATCGCATGCACATCAGCCGTACCCCCCTGCGCGAAGCGCTTCGCAAGCTGGAACGTGACGGTCTGGTGGAATATATGCTGCGCCGCGGCGTGATCGTGCGCGCCTTTACCATTGCCGATGTTGAGGAGATCTATACCATCCGCAACTCGCTGGAAATGCTCACTCTGCCGGCCATCATTGAAAACGCCACCGAGCAGGATATCGTCCGTCTGCGCGAGATCCTCGCCGAGATGGATGTGCTGCAGGAAAAGGGCGACATCGCTGCCCTCTCTCCCCGCGCCCGCCAGTTCCACGCCGAACTCACCGCCATTTCCGGCCTCAAGCGCACCATCCGTGCGATCGAAGGTCAGGATGAATACATCACCCGCTTCTCCGCTCTGTCCATCGCCAAGGAAAACCGCCGCTCCGCCGCTCACGAAGAGCATCACGAGCTGGTCAACCTGATCGAAAAGCGCGACCTTGAAGGCTTCCAGCAGCTCATGCACAAGCACATCGAGCGCAGCAAGGAGACCTGCCTGCGCGCTCTGGAAGAGAGCAATTTGAAGAGGAATGGTTAAGCAAGGGCTTCGCCCCTGCACCCCACAAGGGCGCTGCCCTTGACCCGGCAGGGGAGGCACTCCCCTGCACCCCATTGCTGACCGCTTCGCGGTCAGGCGGATACATCCAAAATGTTTTAAACAAAGACCGCCGATGCTGTTATACCTGCATTGGCGTTCTTTTTCTTGTTTTACTCTTGTGTATACAGGGTAAACGTTGTATGATAGCGCTATATTCATACGCACCCCTGAGGCCGTGAAACGGCCTCAGTATACGGGATTCCTAAGGGCAAAGCCCTTAGGCGGGTTTCCAAAGGGCAGCGCCCTTTGGCGTCCCCCAAAACACATGAAAGAAGGTACCACTCCATGAGCAACGCCACCTGGGATCTTTCCGTATTTTACAAGGGCTTCGACGATCCCGCCCTGCGCGCCGACATTGACGGCGTCAAGCCCCTGCTGAGCAAGCCTGCCGAGATCATCGAAAGCGATCTGCCCACCGTTGAAAAGATCGAAGCGCTGGTGGATTATGAAAACGCCCTTTCCACCAAGCTGGGCCGCATCATGAGCTTCGTGCATCTGACCATTGCCGCCGACAACCGCAACACCGAGGCGCTGCGCATTCAGGACGAACTGGGCATGCAGATGGTAGACGTCAAGCTGGCTTCCAGCAAGATCGCCCGCTACCTGAGCACCGTTGAAAATCTGGATGAAGTGATCGCCTCCAGCGAAAAGCTGTCCGCCGTTGCCTTTGCCCTGAAGGAAGACGCCGAGAACGCCCAGCACATGGTTCCCGCCCACATGGAAAAGGAACTGCTGCGCATGAGCCTCAACGGCGCTGACGCATGGAGCAAGCTGAAGGATCGCCTGATGGGCACCCTCACCTGCGAGATGAACGGCAAGAGCTATCCCCTGCCCGCCGTACGCGGCATGGCTTATGACCCCGACCCCGCCGTGCGCAAGGCTGCCTACGAAGCCGAGCTGGAAAGCTACAAGAAAGTCGAGACCTCCATGGCCTACTGCCTGGGCTGCATCAAGGGCGAAACCATGACCCTTTGCGAGCTGAAGGGTTATTCCGATCCCCTCAGCATGACCCTTGCCCAGAACCGCATGGACCACGAGACCCTCGACGCCATGTGGACCGCCATCCGCGAAGCGCTGCCCGACTTCCGCCGCTACATGCGCCGCAAGGCCGAAATGCTGGGCCACAAGAACGGCCTGCCCTTCTATGATCTGTTCGCTCCCATGGGCGAAAGCTCCAAGACCTACACCATCGAGGAAGCCCGCGAGCTGCTGGTCAACACCTTCAACGCCATCAACCCCGAAATGGGCGCTTTCATCGACAATGCTTTCGAGCAGCGCTGGATCGATGTTTATCCCCGCGAGGGCAAGAGCGGCGGCGCTTTCTGCTCCGGCAACTATGACCTCAACATCAGCCGCATCCTGACCAACTTCATGGGCAGCTTCTCCGACGTGTGCACCCTGGCTCACGAGCTGGGCCACGGCTGGCACAACCGCTGCATGCAGCGCAAGCCCCAGATGCTCACCCACTACCCCATGCCTCTGGCCGAGACCGCTTCCATCTTCAACGAGGAGCTGCTGACCCACGAGGTGCGCAAGCACGCCGACGAAGCCACCAAGCTCACCCTGCTGGAGAGCGTGCTGCAGGATGCCACCCAGACCATCGTGGACATCTACAGCCGCTTCCTGTTTGAAAGCGCCGTATTCGAAGCCCGCAAGACCCACATCCCCTCCGCCGAGGAATGCAACAAGATGATGCTGGACGCCCAGATGCAGGCTTACGGCGACGGCATGGACCCCGACTACCGCAACAGCGGCATGTGGGTATGCAAGGGCCACTACTACTACACCGGCCGTCACTTCTACAACTTCCCCTACGCCTTCGGCCATCTGTTCGCTCTGGGCGTATACAACAAGTATCAGGAGGAAGGCGCTTCCTTCCTGCCCAAGTACGACGAGCTGCTGGCCTCCTGCGGCAGCGATACCATCCCCAATGTGACCATGACCGTGGGCATCGACGTGCGCAGCGTGGATTACTGGCGCGGCGCTCTCAAGGTGCTGCGTGACGAGGTGGAGGAATTCCTGCGCCTGACCGAAAGCAAATGAGCAAACTGCTGAAAGGCGCGCCGTGGCTTCATGCCATGGCGCGCGTTTTTGACAATGCGGGTGCGCCGCTGTATCTGGTGGGCGGCGCGGTGAGAAACCCGCTGATGGGCCTGCCCATCTCCGATATCGACGTTTGCGGCCCCACCCTTGCCGAGGATGTGTGCGCCCTGTGCGAAGGCACGCCTGTGCGCGCCAAACTGCGCGCGGCGGCATTCGGCACGGTGGAGTTGTATATCACCGATGAAAACGGCACGGAGCACATGGCGGAATATACCGCATGGCGCGAGGACCGCTACACCGTGGGCCACAAGCCCAGCAGCGTACACTTCACCACCGATATTTCGGTGGATGCCTCCCGCCGCGATTTCACCGTGAATGCGCTCTATCAGCGTGTGCACGGGGACGGGTTGGATGACGTATGCGACCCAACAGGCGGGCTTGAGCACCTGCGTCAGGGCCTTCTGCATACCGTGAAGCCTGACCCTGACCTTGTGCTCAGCGAGGACGGGCAGCGCATTCTGCGTGCGGTGCGTTTTCAGGCTGAGCTGGATTTGACCCCCACGCCCGAAATGCTGGCAAGCCTCAAGCGCAATGCGCATCTTTGGGGCGAGCTCTCCTGCGAGATGCTCCGTGACGAGTGGGAAAAGATCATTATGGCGGATTTCCGCTATCCCGAGCTTTCCCGCCGCCGTCCTGCCACTGAAAATGCGCTGCGCACCCTTTGGGATATCGGTGCATGGGACTGTTTCTTTGAAGGCGTTGCCTACGATGCTTCCGCTGCGCAGGCATTGACCCGTTTGCAGGATGCATCCCTTGCCGCGCGTCTTGCGCTGCTAATGCACCGCACAGACCTTGCAGCCGCCTCGCAGCTCCTGAAGCGCATGCGCCTGGCCTCCGCCGCGGCTAACACCGTCACCGACTGTCTTAAGGCCATGCGCACAAGCGACCTGCTCACCCTTGCCAAACTGGGCATGGAGACCATCAGCCGCGCACAGGCGGTGTATGACGCCCTCGGCGACCCGACTGCTTTGCAAGGCGTGCTGAACGCCCTTGAAGGCAAGCCGCTCAGCCTGAAGGCACTCGCCGTAAGCGGCAGCGACTTAAAGCCCCTGTTTGAACAGCAAAACCGCCCCCTGCGTGAGATGGGCGGCGTGCTGGAAAGCCTGTGGCTGAAAGTGCTGACGGATGAATTGCCCAACGAACGCGATGCGCTGCTTGATGCCATCGCCAAATAAAAAAGGACGCATAACGCGTCCTTTTTTGTTTTACTTCACAGCGCCTACGCCGCTGTAGCTGCCGCCTTCTTCGGTGATGATGAAGATGGTCTGCTGCTCGCCGCCTTCGCTTTGACCAAAGGGGTTAAAGCCGCCGCGACCGCCGGGGCCGCCCTGGGGCATGCCTTCGGGAGGCGTCTGACCGCCGAATCCCTCGGGAGGCGTCTGCCCGCCGAATCCCTCGGGAGGCTGCTGTCCGCCAAATCCTTCGGGAGGCATCTGCCCATTGAATCCTTCGGGCGGTCTGTTGCCGCCGGGCATGCCGCCAAAGTTCCGCCCGCCGCCGCCAAAGGCCCTGACGGTGGTGCCGGTGTAGGCCAGCTGGGTATCGTTCTGCCACAGGGTGTACATGCCGGGCTCGACCGCATCACCGCTGATGACCAGATAGGTGAAATCGTTGACGGGCGTCCACCGCGTGACGGTCTCGCCCGCCTCGTTCCTGAGGCTGACGGTGCTGCCGCCCTGTACGGTGTTGGCAAAGGAGAACACGGCGTAAGGCTCGTCGCCGCCCTCGATATGGTCAAACATATTGCCGGTGGCGCAGATGTTGCCGCCGTTGATCCAGATGCCCTTGTCGCTGTCGATGCCGGCGTCCATGCTGGAGCCGCAGCCGGCAACGGTGACGCTGCCGCCGTTGAACACCAGCCAGCCGTTGGAGTCGATGCCGTCGCCCTCGCCAGTGGAACCGTGCACCTCAATATAGAGGCTGCCGCCGTTGACAGTGGTAACGGATACATTGTCCTCGTTGGTGTTGATGCCGTCATTGCCGGAGTAAATATTGATGCTGCCGCCGTTGATGGTGAGGTGCAGCTCGCTGTCCAGACCTTCGTTGTCGGAATAGATGTTGAGTACGCCCGTGCCCTCAGGGCCGCCGCTTACGTTCATGGTGCGCTTGGAGTAGAAGGCCGCATCATACTTGTGCAGCTTTTTGGCGTCCTCCACCTTGGTGCCCTTTTTGTTGAGCTCAACGGTGCCGGGCTCGTAGATACGCGCCACATGGGAGCCGTTCACATTGTTCACCGTGCCGTCCGCAATGATGACGTTCGCGCCCGCCGCAGAGGTGTCCACGGTCATGGTCGCCTTGTCCTCATCCTTTTCGGAGCACTCGTACACGTTGTAGAAAATCACCGCGGGCGCAACGGAGCAGGTGATATCCACGCCGTTCAAAACCAGCGTGACCACCGCATCGGGGTCTTTCTTGGCGTCGTCAACATCCACCGCCACCTGACCCGCGCTCATCTTGCCGCTGAGCACATAGGTGCCGGGCTTCGTGATGTGTACAACCGTGTGCGCGTCGGCTTCTTCCTGCGTGTGGGCTTCCCAATCCCCGCCCTCGCCGTAGGTAAAATCCTGACCTGCCAGATAGAATACGATATCGTTGGCAACATACACCGCGTCCTTTGCCTTGGTGGATGCAGGCGCGCCGTTCACCGTTACGCCTTCATCGCTCAAAACGATTTCCACGGTATTGTCACGTTCACGCGCATAAGCCACGCATGTAAACGCCATGCACATGACCAGCAGCATTGCGAGCAGCTTTTTCATTTTAGTTTCCTCCTTGTTCCGCATGGGGATGGTTGTATCATACCACGAAAATGTGAACGCTGTGTGGAGAAAATGAAACAAAATGTTCCCGAAGCCGTTTTTGCTTCGGGAACGTTTTGTCAGTTCTTGTCGGCAACAATGTTGTTGACCCACACGCCTTTTTTGATCATGGTCAGGCCCATCACAGCCTTCACGATATCGATGTACTCGCACATGGCAAACACCAGCAGCACGGGCCACACGGTGTGGATGGCAAGGATGCGCACCATGGGGATGGTGATGACCCACAGGTATCCCGCATCAAACAGGAAGGTGATCCACGTTTTGCCGCCGGAGCGCAGCGTGAAGTACGAGGAGTGGCAGAATGCATGGATGGGCGCAGCCAGACCCACGATGCGCAGCATGCCCGTTGCCATATCGCGCACCTCATCGGTGGTGTTGTAAATGGCGGGGAACAGCGGCGCGCAGGCAAGCATGGCAAGGCCCATCGCCAAAGCGCTGGCGACCGAGAAGGCCATGATGCGCCACACGCTCTGCTTGGCCTTTTCAAACTCATTGGCGCCCAGCTGCTGACCGATGATGATGCTCACCGCCATGCCCAGCGCCATCCATACCACGTTGAACAGGTTGGAAATGGTGGAGGTGATGTTGGTGGCGGCGACCATGGCAAGGCCGCGGGTGGACAGGCTCTGCGCGCGCAGGGCGATGCCCGCGGACCACAGCGCCTCATTCACAAGCAGCGGCATGCCGCGCTTGAAGATATCCTTCACCAGCGCACCCGGCACATGCAGGCTTCTGTACGCGCCAACGATGAAAGGCACGCGGGTGGAATGCCTGTGCGTCCAGCCAACAACGATGCCGCACTCCACATAACGCGCGATGACCGTAGCCAGCGCCGCGCCTTCCACGCCCATGGCGGGCGCACCGAAGTGACCGAAGATGAGGATGTAGTTGAACACAAGGTTGACAAAGATGGCAATGATGCCCGCCTTCATGGGCAGGAGAGTCTCGCCCGTTTCACGCAGGGTGCTGCCGTACACCTGCTGCACAGCAAAGGGAAGCAGGCCCCAGAGCATCACCTTCATGTATTTTGCGCCATAGGCAGCCGTAGCGGCGATATCGCCCGTTTCGCTGCCCTCGTGCAGATACAGGGCGATGAGCGGCTCGCTGAAGAACACAAACACACCCATGGCGATGGCCAGCAGCGACATGGCCAAAATCATCTTGAAGCGGAAGGTGTGCTGCACGCCGCGGTGGTCCTTCTTGCCGAAAAACTGCGCGGTGTAGATGCCCGCGCCGCTCAATCCGCCAAAGATGCACAGGTTGAACACAAACAGCAGCTGGCTGACGATGGATACGCCGCTCATCTGCTCCGTACCCACCGAGCCAACCATGATGTTATCCAGCAGGGAAACCAGATTGGTCAGGCCGTTTTGCAGCATGATGGGCACGGCAATGGTCAGCAGGGTCCTGTAAAAAGCCCTGTCGCCAATGAACGCGCTGTACCATTTCTTTTGTTTCATACGTTTACTCCGTTACTGTGTAATCGAAAGGCTCGTCATGCTTACTATACCACGACTCGCAAGCCCCGCGCAAGCGCGTCAGTCCTTGTACAGCGGGGTGGACAGATATCTTTCGCCGCTGTCGGGAAGCAGCACCACGATGCTCTTGCCCCTGTTTTCGGGGCGGTTTGCCACTACGCAGGCCGCATGCAGCGCAGCGCCGCCGCTGATGCCCGTAAGCACGCCCTCCGAGTGCGCCATCTGCCTTGCGCAGGCGTAGGCTTCCTCCTCCGTGACGGGGATGATCTCATCGTACACGGAGGTATCCAGCGCATCGGGCACAAAGCCCGCGCCGATGCCCATCAGCCCGTGAGGCCCCGCCTTGCCGCCGGAAAGCACGGCGGAGGAAGCAGGCTCAACGCCCACCACGCGGATAAAGGGATTCTGCTCCTTGAGGTAGCGTCCCGTACCGGTGATGGTGCCGCCCGTGCCGACGCCTGCCACAAAAATCTGCACATCGCCCGCCGTATCGCGCCAAATCTCGGGGCCTGTGGTCAGGTAATGCGCCTCGGGATTGGCGGGGTTTTCAAACTGCCCGGGCAGAAAGCTGCCGGGAATGGCTTTGGCAAGCTCCTTTGCCTTTTCAATGGCGCCCGTCATGCCCTTTGCGCCTTCGGTGAGCACCACCTCCGCGCCGTAGGCTTTGAGCAGCGCGATGCGTTCGGCGCTCATGGTATCGGGCATGGTGAGCACCACGCGGTAGCCGCGCGAAGCCGCCGTGCAGGCAAGGCCGATGCCCGTGTTGCCGCTGGTGGGCTCGATGATGGCAGCGCCTTCCTTGAGCAAGCCGCGCTTTTCTGCGTCAAGGATGAGGTTGAGACCCACGCGGTCTTTGGCGCTGCCGGCGGGATTCATGCCCTCCAGCTTGGCAAACAGCCTTGCCTTCAGCCCCTGCTTTTGTTCAAAGCGGGAGATGTGCAAAAGCGGCGTGCCGCCGATCAGTTCGGTAACGGATTCATAAATTCTCATACGGTTTTTCTCCTTGCGAAGGGATGATAAAAGCCGACGCACAACGTTGGCTGTGCGTCGGCTGATAGCAGCGTTGCTTGAGGTATGGTTTCAGCCTTACAGCTGGGGCAGGCTGGCAGCGGCGACGGACTGACCGACGCGGCGGCTCTTTTCATCGGGCAGGTTGACCTGCATCTTGAGCTCGGGATACTCAGCCTTGAGTACTTCCATGGCCTTGGCAAGCACCAGGTCGCCGCCCTTGCCGCTGGTCACGCGGCCCATGAGCAGCACGTGGTTGATATCGTAGAACATGGCGTAGAAGGCCAGCGTGTAGCCCAGATATACGCCGATGGTCTCGTAGATCTGCTCAGCGCCCTTGTGGCCTTCGAGCATCTTGCCCTGAACCACCTTCAACTTTTCAGCGGGAGACAGCGCGGGATCCAGCTCGATGCCGGCAGCGGGGGCCAGCTTGATCACGGCATCCTGAGAGAAGTACTTAACGCCGCAGCCGATATCGCCGCTCCACTCGTCTTCCATGGCGGTGGGGGCCAGATCGCAGGGCACGAAAGCCAGCTCGTTGAGCCAGCCGGTGATGTTGCCGTTCATATCAACGTAGCCGCCGGCTTCGCTGGTACCCATGGCGATACCGAGGATGCCGTCCTCACCCAGGCTCATGGCGCCTGCCAGAGCGGTAACGTCGCCGTCATTGGCAACGACCAGCGGGATATCGCCGATCTCCTTGGCGGCACGGATGTAGATATCCTTGACGTACTTGTCAAACGCATCCTCGGGCACCTTGATAAAGAGGCTGGCGCGCATGGTGCGGTTGGCAACGTAAACGCCGGCGGAGCTTACGCCGATGGCGTCAACGCGGGGCATCTTGGAGGCGGCGGTCTTCATGGCAGCCACGATGCCTTCGTAGTGGTAGGCGGGGTCTTCGTTGGTCTTGGGGAACCATACGACTTCCTCGGAGTAGGCGGATTCACCGTTGATAACGGCAGATACCTTGCGGTCGCTTCCGCCGGCGTCAAAGCCGATGCGGCAGCCGTCCAGATGGCGGCCGATGGGCTCGGCAGCTTCCTTCTTGGCGGGAGCTTCTTCCACGGTGGCGGCGTAGAGCACCTCGAAGGGCTGCTCGTAAACGCTGGCCATGAAGTCGAAGTCAAATTCGCGCTTGCCGCCCAGGCAGTACTGGGCCTTGATGCCTTCGTAAACGGTCTTGCTGCCGGCGATGGTCACGCGGAAGCCGCCGTATACCCACAGCATGGCCTTGACCATACGCTCGACCATACGGATGTTGGTTTCATCTTCCACGCCCTCGGGCAGGATCTGCATATCCTGAGTGGCGACCAGAGCGTCATTGCGCTCCAGAGCGATGCGGATAACGGGGCCGTTCAGTTCGGCAGCACGGTCGGCAAAAGCGCGCAGGCTGCGGTAAATGGGCTCAAAAGCAGGATCAAGGGGTGCCAGAACTTTCAGGTTTTCCATGGGTGTTCTCCTCCTGATTGTTATGATCACTTATTGGGTTTGAATGAGAAAGTAATAGTACCTAAATTATACCGCATGGAGGCTGTTTTGTCTATGACAAAAGCGTACAATTTTGATACAAGACCGCTGTACCATGCCGCTGCAGCCAAGGCTGCCGCCAGCAGAATGATCACGATCCAGAGCAGGTTTTTCTTCTTTTTGGCGGGCTGCTCTTCAAACGAAAACAGCTCTACGCACACAGGCTCGGGCATGTGCTCGGAGGGGATGGCGTCCGGCACGTCCGCGTCCTCGTCATCCTCCTGCGCATCCTGCGAAAAATCCTCAAACGCGGAAAAATCAAACGGCTGCTCCTGCTGCACATCGGGCGTTTCGTCCGCAGGGGGCGCGCACGCTGCACGCTCCTCCTCGGGCTGCACACAGGGCTCAAAGGAGGGCATTTCTTCCCTTGTCACTTCGGGCACAGCTTCCTCTATGGGCCGTTGGGGGATGACAGGCGCAGCCGCTGCCTGCTGATAGCCGCGCGGCTTCAGGTCAGCGCTGCCAAGCGGCCTCATCAGATGGCTCATACGGTGTTCCCCTCCCCTCATTGCATCGTTTTTCCATGCGCCTATTATAGCACACAGCGCCGTTTTTTCCATAGCAGACAAGGGTTTTTAAGGTCTTGAAAAAATTTTTTGATTTTTTTCAAAAAACCCCTTGACGAACAGGGGGTGCTTATGTATAATAATCAACGTCGCTTGTGCGAACCGTTCTAAACGGGGTGTAGCGCAGTCTGGTAGCGCACGTGCTTTGGGAGCATGGGGCCGGGGGTTCGAATCCCTTCACCCCGACCAGATCTTTCTCAGCGACGCAGCGTGGCTCCTTGGTCAAGTGGTTAAGACACCGCCCTTTCACGGCGGCTACAGGGGTTCGAATCCCCTAGGAGTCACCATTTTCTTTGAAATTATGGGCCTTTAGCTCAGTTGGTTAGAGCGGCCGGCTCATAACCGGTTGGTCCCGGGTTCAAGTCCCTGAAGGCCCACCAGTATATGGCCCGGTAGCTCAGTCGGTTAGAGCGCTAGCCTGTCACGCTAGAGGTCGAGGGTTCGAGCCCCTTCCGGGTCGCCACTTTCTCTTGCCCGAGCTTACTTGCCGGTGTAGCTCAATTGGCAGAGCAGCTGATTTGTAATCAGCAGGTTGGGGGTTCAAGTCCCTTCACCGGCTCCACTTTTCCTGGATTATGGAAAACTTTCATGGGTAGGTTCCCGAGTGGCCAAAGGGAGCAGACTGTAAATCTGCCGTCACAGACTTCGGTGGTTCGAATCCACCCCTGCCCACCATAAGTCCTTCACATCACTGTGAAGGCAAAACCCGCGGGAATGGCGGAATTGGCAGACGCGCATGATTCAGGTTCATGTGTTCTCACGGACATGCAGGTTCAAGTCCTGTTTCCCGCACCAAAAACCTTCAGCAAATGCTGAAGGTTTTTTTGTATTCTCCCCCATCTATTGTCTCGCTTTGCTTATTGTGTTATAAATAGATAACAACCATAGTCTGGTACGAAAGGACGATACAAATGGCCCAAATATGTGTTAAGTGCGGCAAAAAAATTGGGGTTTTTGCCGATACCCCACTCTGTCTCCAAAACGATGAAGTTTTATGTGCGAACTGCGGCTCTACAATCATTAATGAAATCCGAGAAATTGAGAAAATCAATAGTCTCGATGAATATTTGACATGGTACACAAAATTGGAACAATATTGCATTACCAATTTAAGTGAAACTATTGCAAATCAGCTCGATCATCTGATTCGCATACAAACCGCTAACATTTGGCAACTCAACGAGAAATTCCAGCGATTCACCAAAGAAAAACTGCTCAAAAAGAATTTACTTCTGACAACCACTCAAAACCTATATGGCTACCGAATCATTAAATATAATTGTATCGTCAGCGGACAAGTCGTAATGGGTACAGGTTTGTTTTCAGAAGTCGATGCCACAGCCGCAGATGTCTTTGGAAGTGAATCAAACTCCTTTTCAGAAAAACTGGAAAAAGCAAAAAATATTGCTATGGAAAAGATGATTATCAAATCAGTCAATCAAGGTGGCAACGCTTTGATTGGTGTTGACTTTGACTATATCACCTTCCGCAACAATATGATCGGCGTTGTTGCGAACGGTACTTCTGTTATTATTGAACCCGAAAGCAACTAAACAAGTCAAAACAGCCCTTGGTTTATCAAACAAACCAAGGGCTGTTTTTTAACTTCGCATTCAGCTTGGCGTACACCCGCTCGTAATCCCACGGATGGCTGCAGGCAGCCTGCACTTCATCGATGGGGATCCATTTCACGCCGCTGTTTTCATCGGCCTTGACGAACAGCTCATCGCGCTCATCCGCCTCCAAAAGATAGGTGGCGTTTAGGTGCAGATGCGAATTGACGTACTTGCCGCGCTTGACGTGACCGTCCACGGTGAGCATCTCCACCGAAAACAGCTCCTCGGTGACAGGACGGATGTTTTTGACGCCGCTTTCCTCGCGGGCTTCGTTGAGCGCCACCTTGAGCAGGTCGCGTTCGCCGTCCGCATGACCGCCCAGCCATGCCCAGCTTTGCATGATGTTGTGATACGCCATGAGCACCTTGGTGCGCTCAGCGTTGACGATCCACGCAGAGGCGGTGATGTGCACCAGCTCGTTATCGCGCACATAAATATCGGGCTGCTTCATGCAGCGCAGGGCCACATCGCGGTCGTGCGCCTCCTGCTCGTTGAAGGGTTCAAAGGTCAAAAGCTGCTCATCAAAAGTCATGGTTCTCAGCTCCTGTGTGGGATGCAGCCATTATACCGCATCGCGGGAACAACATCAACCGTTCCCCTCCCACAGCTCGGAAGCGTGGATATAGCCGCCGAAACCCTTCTCGTAGAACCAGACGTGATACCATTCCTCATCCCAAATGCCGATGACCTTCATGCCGCCATGGGTGTATTCCACTTCGCTGTAAACAGTGCCTCCCTCGTCAGGGGTGCTGTACAGCGTTGCGCCGCCTTCCACGGTGCTCAGCTGAGGGCCTGCAAAGGTGACCTGCGTCATGTTTTCACCAATGGCAAGGTATTCGGTCATCATCCAGCCCTGCACGCCGAGGATATCCACCCGTGCCCATTCGCCCGTGTTTTCGAGAATGCGCACAGGCGCGCCGCTGTAGTACTTACCAAGCGAGGGGGATTTTTTATCGGGCGATTCACGCAGATTGAGGCGCTCGGCAGGATCGGGATTGGTGACCAGCGCCCAGCCCGAATGGTCGAGCATGCTCAGCGCATCCTCATAGTTTGTGGGAAGGGTATTCCAGTCGATGGCGGTGATATCGCTCCAGGGATGACCGCCCACGATGAGCGGCGCGCCCGACTCCTCAAAGATCCAGTTTTGTCCCACGCGGAACAAGCCTTCGGGGCTGGGCGGATAGATGAGGCTGATGCCCCATGTGCCGTCAGCAAAGGGCTTGACGCTGAAGGTGTAATAGCCGTAGCCGTCACTGCCGACAAAGCCCAGCGAATCCACAAAATTCTCCACACCCAGCATGACGCCCTCGGGCAGGGGCGTGCTTTCGGTCATCTGCCAGCCGAGCACGGCATCGTGAACGCCGCCCACAAAAACAAGCTGCCCGTCAGGACGCTTCATCAACAGACGCAGGATGTTGCCCTCGCGGTTGACGTGGCCTTCCACCAGCGTGTAGCCCGGCATCAGCACGGAGACCAGCACAGGGTCGGCGGGGATAGCAGGGTCTGCCGCAAGGGAGGATGCAGGAACGAACAGGGTCAAAACCAAAATCAGGATCAGAAATTTCTTCATTGGTATATCACTCTCCCAATGATCAAACGAAACAGGGTGGGATTTTCTTGCCATAAAGATGAAGAAGCGGAAGGAAAACCTCAGCCGTGACAGCGGGCGGCTGATAGCCGCCCCTTCGGTATAAACCGTCCCCTTATTCCCCGCCCCCCTGCCGCGAGTCGGGAGGCCCTCCGCCGACCGACGGTAAAGGTACAGACAAGCATAAAAAAAGAACCCGCCCCCGTGCCGAAGGCACGGAAACGGGTACAGGGGCGAAGCCCCTGTTTATTAGTACTGGTTGCGGTTGCGCTCGAAGCACTCGCGGCAGTAAACGGGACGGTCGCCCTTGGGCTGGAAGGGTACCTGGGTGGTGGCACCGCAGCCGTCGCAGATTACTTCATAGTACTGACGCTCGGCACGAGCGGGGTTCTCGCGGTTGCGGCGAGCAGCGCGGCACTCGTGGCAGCGGGTGGGATCGTTCTGGAAGCCCTTGTCGGCGAAGAACTGCTGCTCAGAAGCGCTGAACACGAATTCCTTGCCGCAATCACGGCACACAAGAGTCTTGTCTTCAAACATGGTTGGTTTCCTCCGTTTTCTTTGTTCTGTTCCCGATAGCTTAACGTTTGGGTCTTAGGTTTCTGCGCTTCCGAACAAAGAAGGGTAAGGAACCTGAGCCATCCTCAGCTGGGTAACGAAAATATTATAACACGGTTAAGAGGATTTGGAAAGTATTTTTTTCTTAAAACTTCCTGCTCCCCTGCCGCCGGGTCATCGTACATCCCTGATCATACGGCGGATATCATCCAAAACCGTGGTCAGGCTGGGGGACTGTCTGATGGACTGCTCCACCTTTTCGATGGAGGACATGACAGTGGTGTAGTGGCGTCCGCCGAAAGCGTCGCCGATACGGGTGAGGCTCAGACCCATCATTTCGCGGCACAGATACATGGCGATCTGACGGGGCACGGTGATCTCGTGGCTGCGCTTGGGGCTCTTGAGATCAACAACGGTGATGCCGTAGTAGTTGGCAACGGCCTCCTGAATGGTATCGCTGGTAATGACGCGCGTTTCGGAGTGCTGGAACAGCTCGCGCAGGGCTTCGCGGGCCAGCTGCATATCGATGGGACGGCGGGTCAGCGTGGAATAGGCGGTGAGGCGGGTGAGGCTGCCTTCCAGCTCGCGGATGTTGCTCTCGATCTTTTCGGCGATGAGGGCAAGGATCTCGTCGGCGATGTTCAGCTTTTCAAACTCGGTCTTCTTGCGCAGAATGGCCAGACGGGTCTCAAAGTTAGGGCGCTGGATATCCGCCACCAGGCCGCCTTCAAAGCGGCTGCAGAGACGTTCCTCCAGACGCTGGATCTCCTTGGGCGGCTTATCGCTGGTCATGATGATCTGCTTGCCGGCCTCGCGCAGATGGTTGAAGGTGTGGAAGAACTCCTCCTCCGTACCGCGCTTGCCTGCGATGAACTGGATATCGTCCACCATGAGGATGTCGGCGTTGCGGAAACGGTTGCGGAACTGCTGATTCTGGTTGGTCTGCATGGCATTGATCAGCTGGATGGTGAAATCCTCGCTGGTGATGTAGCAGATCTTGAGGTTGGGATAGAGCTGATGCGCATAGTGGCCTACGGCATGCATCAGGTGCGTCTTGCCCAGACCCACGCCGCCGTAGATGAACAGCGGGTTGTATGCCTTGGCGGGCATCTCGGCAACGGCAAGGGATACGGCATTGGCAAAGCGGTTGCTGTCGCCTACAACGAAGGTGTCAAAGGTGTACTTGGGGTTGAGCCCCGGCACCGAGTTGTCTGCCACCTGATACTCAAGCTCCACCACACGCTTTTCAAGCGCTTCGGCGCCGCAGAGGATCTCCACCTCAACGGGGGTATCCGCGCAGGTGTTGACGGCACGGAGAATGGCGTTGCCGTGGCGCTCCATGAGCACCTCGTACATCACGGGCGCAATACACTCCAAAAGCAGGGTCTTGCCGATGAGCGCGTGAGCCCTCAGGCTGCCCGTGATCCACGTGTTAAAACCCAGGTCGGTCATCTCGGCCTTCAGTACCTGACATACTTTCGTCCACAATTCTCCTGCGTTCTGCATAGTTTCTACCTTTCATGCTTGTATATTATGCAAGCGCCCCTGTCAATGCGTTTTCCACATGCGTTTTGCCCCCAGACAAAAAGAATGTGGAAAACGCACCCCTTAAAACAATGCGCTCTGCCTCATTTCGCCTATTATGATAGCAGAAAGGACAGTTTTTGACAAGCAGCCCATTTGTTCGCCTGTGTGCATACAATCCGCTATGTTGAAAACTTTCTACCTACCCATGGTGGCATGGGCCCCTCCCCCCCACTAACCGTTGGGGATACAAGCTGCATTTTACACATTTATACATGAATAGGTGCATAAATATCCAATTATTAAATTCTTAATATTTTAGTAACTTTTGCTTTTTCTTTACCGCTACAAGGAAAATGCGGCTGCCATGTAGAAATTTGTAACCAAATGCTCTGCGTATATTTCAAAGAAGGAGGGAACAAGCCATGGCCATTCCCGTTGAAAAAAGCGAAGTGGAACGCGTACTGCGCCCATGGCTGGGCTCGCTGTTTTTGAACGCTACGCCGCTTTCCGAACTCGTTACCGAAAAAATCGCCGCCTACGCCCCCTACCGTCAGGACTTTGAGGACCTGTACAAGGAGCTGGAGGTGCTGCTCATCACCCGCCTCAACAGCCTGACCAACGGCACGCTGACGGTGGTGCTGGATAATTACCACACCCGCCGTTTGGGGCAGCGCGTGGTCAACGCCATGACGGATGATTTGATGGGCATCGTGTTTGACAAGCTGAGTCCCTTCTCCGCCAATTTTCTCAAAATCAACGAATACAGCCTGCACAATGAAAGCCTGAACGCCCTGCGCGTGCTGTATCAGAAGTACGCCTCGTTCTATTCCCCCGAGGAATACGCCTTCATGGTGCGCCTCATCAAGGACATCTACCCCGCGGAGCGCTACAGCAGCTGGCTCAAGGACTGACGGAAAGGAGCGCCTTATGAGCGACAAATTTGTTCTGCTTACGGAAAAAGAGAGCATGTGGGCCGAAATGCTTATGCAGTTTTTAAAGGAGAACGGCATCCCCTGCATCGCCTCCCCTGTTTTCGGCGCCGGTTTTGTGGTCAAAAACAGCCTGCACGACCGCCTGCGCGTATCCGTGCCTGCCGAAAGACTGACGGATGCGCAGGACATCCTGAAGGCCTATTTCCCCGAAGACAACTGAATCACAAAGAAAAAGCCTCCGACACTGTCGGAGGCTTTTGTTGTATTCATCACTTGGCAGCGGGAGGCGTGGAGATGAGCGCGCGGCCTACGCCTACCAGAGAAACGGTGGGGCAGGAAGCGGGCAGCAGCACGGTATCGCCGGCCTTGAGGGCGATGGCGTCGCCGCTCCAGCTGAGCAGCAGGCTGGAAAGAGCGGTCAGCATGCGGAAGCCATGGGGCTCGGGCTGCAGCTCGCACTCGCCGTTGACGCAGGCGCAATCCAAACGGAAAGCGGGCACGTCCAGCAGATTGACGATCTCATTGTTGCCGGCAGCGGGCATGGTGGCGCGCTCGCCCTTGAGTTCGGGGTCGATGACGTCCAGAGACTGGCGGATGTGCAGGGGGCGCTTCTCACCTGCGGCATTGGTGCGGTTGAAGTCCCACAGACGGTAGGTAACGTCGCTGGACTGCTGGATTTCATACAGCAGAATACCGGCGCCGATGGCGTGCACCATGCCGGCAGGCATGAAGAATACGTCGCCGGGCTTGGCGGGTACGCGGGCGATGAGGGGCTCGATGTCCTCGCCGTTTTCGAGGCCGGCGCGCAGCTCGTCGATGGTCACGCCTTCCTTGATGCCGTAGAGGATGCTGGCGTCTTCGTCAGCCTTGAGGATGACCCAGGCTTCGGTCTTGCCGAACTTGCCTTCGTTGGCGCGGGCATAGGTATCGTCGGGGTGCACCTGTACGCTCAGGGACTGACGGGCAGCCAGAAGCTTGAGCAGCAGGGGGAACTCCTTATCGGCATAGTCGCCTACGATGCGGGCGCCGTCACGCTTGATCAGCTCGGTGAGGCTTTCGCCGCGGGTGGTGGTGCTTTCCAGCTTCGGGATGGCGCTGATCTCCAGAGCCTCGCCGGTGCGGTCATCGGGGATGTCGCGGCCGTATTCCTCACGCAGCTGCTCGCCGCCCCAGGGAGTCATCTCACCGTGACGGTAGGCGGGGAACATACGGATGGGCAGCATGGGGCTGGCAGAGGACAGGGGCGCTTCGAAGCAGACGTAATCCATGGCAAAGTTTTCAAAATGGATGCGGCCCACTTCGCGGGTCATGATGCTCTTGTACAGTTCGAGCATGCGCTCATCCTCGCAGCTTACGTCCATGCGCATGCTGTCAAAGCCCAGGCGCAGGGCCTCTTCCTTTACGAAGGCCACAACGCGCTTGGCGGTCTCATCGCTGAACACTTCGGAGCGCATGGCAAAGCGGTGCAGGGTGGCGGGGCGTACGCCGTACTGCCACTCCATGGCGCTGTATTCCTCGCTCAGGTCGCCGCTGAGCACGAAAGCGCCTACGAGGGTATCATCCTTGGTCATGCAGTAGAGCTTGCCTTCCTGCACGTCCTTTTCCAGCTGGTCACGGGTGGGGTATACATCCCACTCCCACTGGCGCAGACCGTTGGCGGTCATATCCTTGATTACGTCCTGATACAGAGCACAAATTTCCTGAAACTGTTTTTCCTGCACTTTGGCAAACTGGATCATGATCTTTCATCCTCCATTGATCAATTGGCTGCGATTGGCGCAGCAAGGGTGGTATAGCGAAGCAGATCAGGCAGCTGATCCGCATGGGACGCGGGACAGGTGATGGCGTATACCGCCGTATCGCTCTGGGCGAAAACGCATACCGACGTATCATTCTGCATGCGGGCGGCGGTCAGGCCTGCCATGGTATACAGCGCGGAGCCGTCAAGGCGGTAATCCTGCTGTTTGATAAGGCTCACGGCGGCAGTGGGACGAATGCTCTGCACGGTGAGCTGTGCGCCATCCTCAAAGGCGTAGGTCACGGTGACGCAGCGCGCGTATTCGCCGTCAAAGGCGGTATCGTACATGCGCGCTTTGTACATCGAAAGCGCCCCTTCAAGCACCAGCACGGGCTGCCCGAAGGTATCGGCCAGCTTTTGCGGGTCGCTTTCGCCGGGCATGTCAAGCGCGGTCATGGGCATGGTCACGCTTTCCTCGGCGGGCTTTTCGGGCAGATATTTCACATCGTCGTCAGGCTCGCCAAGAAGCAGAAAGATGTATACAAACACCAGCGCAAGGATGACCAGCACCCCAAGGCCGATGCTTTTGAGGATACGCGATACAAGCGATGGTTTGCGCTCGGGCGCCGTTTCTTCGGCCTCAAGCTTCTGCGCGGCCTGCTTTTCGGGCGGTTTGCCCTGTGCGCAGGGCGCATCCGCCGCCCGTGTGCGGCGTTTGTTGCGGTCTTGCAAATCGGTTCTCCTTCCTTATCCCTTACGGGGTACGGGCTGACCCTTCTTTTCAAGCGCCTCATCCACCCAGCGCGATTCGCCGCCCGTTTCGGTGATAAAGGCTCGGTAGAAGGCGTCGCACATCAGCGTGCGGTGATGCTCGTCCAGCGCCTCATCCTCACGGATGGCGCAAAGGACGGAAGCGGCGGGCTCTGCCAGCACACGGCCCATGCGGTTGTCGATCCGGAAACCGAAAACCGTTTTGGTATAGTACGTGCTGCCAAGCAAAAACATGGTGATGAACTCGCTTGCCAGGCGGCGCAGATAGCGGCGCATAAAATCGTTTGCGTCGGGCGCAAGCTCGAGGCAGCGCATCAACTGCGGATGGCTGACAAGCTCGGCGCGCATGGCGTTTTTCGTTTCCGCGCTGAATTGGTCGGGGGTCAGGTACATATGCCAGAGGTAGCATTTGATGACGGAATAATCCAGCTTTTTGGAGCTGCGCTCGTACAGCCTGCCCAGAAACAGAAGCTCCTGTGCGATTTCAAGGCTGTCGGGGTACTGCGCCTGCGCCTTAAGCAGCAGCTGATGCTTTTTCACAGGGTCTTTCTGACCCTCCGCTTCCTTCAGCACACGCTGCACTTCTTCGGGTGCGACAGTGCGTTTGGGAAGCTCTGCACCGCAGTAGAGACAGAAGGCTGCATCCTCTGCCGCGATCTCACGCAGGCATACGGGGCATTGCGTCATTTCCACACCTCCTCAGTTTCCATCATACGCCCATTACCCCCGCAAAGTCAAGAAAAACAAGGTTTTGATACATATCCTTTGTTCAGCTTGACCCGGGAATGGTCCCACAATGCACCATTTTGCTGCTTTTCCTTGTCAAATCTGCCATCATCCTGTATAATACAAGTTGGTTTATTGTATCAACCATTCCGCGAAGCGAGGTGGCCGGCCTTTGGGCCGTATACATGAGCAAAGATAAAATGCTGATCACGGGCGGACGCCCGCTGGTGGGTGAAATTACGGTAAGCGGCGGCAAGAATACCTCCGTCGCAGTCATTCCCGCCACACTTTTGTGCGACGAGCCCTGTACCATTGAAAACCTTCCCGACATCGATGACGTTCATGTGCTCATCGATATCCTGCGCTCTCTGGGCGCAGAGGTGGATTACGTTGCAGGCCACCACATGACGGTGGACCCGCGCCCCGTCAACGCCTACAAGGTGCCTTATGCCCTTTCCAGCCGTCTGCGCGCCAGCTACTACCTGTGGGGTTCGCTGCTGGGCCGCTGCGCCCGCGCTGAGGTGGGCTATCCCGGCGGATGCACCATCGGCAGCCGTCCTTTCGACCAGCACCTCAAGGGCTTCCGCGCTCTGGGCGCTGACATCGAAGACCGCGGCGGCATCGTGTATGCCAAGGCCGAGCAGCTGGTGGGCAGCGATGTTTTCTTCGACGTGGTCACCGTAGGCGGCACCATCAACGTGATGCTGGCTGCCGTCAAGGCGCTGGGCACCACCGTTATCTATAACGCCGCCAAGGAGCCCCACATCGTTGACCTTG